>CALDIF010000010.1 GCA_937901905.1 uncultured Porphyromonadaceae bacterium
GTTTCGGAAATGCTCAAATAAATTTGGCATTTCGCTCAACTTGCACTAATTTTGCAAACAAGAAAAAGACGAGTTAAAAGAAATGATAAAAAATATTATAATTCGCGCCCTTTCGGGTGCTTTATACATTGCCGTAATAATCGCATCGTTGTTGTTGTATGAGAATTCAACAGCGACGTTCTACATCGTTTTCCCTTTGTTCATAGTTATCGGACAGTTGGAATTGTACCGAATGTTCGAACACATGAGACCTGACAAGGCTTCCAAATCGTGGTTGATAACAGGTATTGACTTGGGGGGCGGCATTGGTGTGTTTGCCACGGTTCAAATGTTGTTATCGGGTACACCGATAGGCATCGCTTTTATTCCTATTGCAATATATCTCGTCGTGAGGTTAGTCGTGCAATTATTCCGACCGCACTTGAATGCTCTCGACTCCTTGAGTGCATCAATGATGAGTTTGATTTACGTTGCGTTGCCATTGTCGATGTTAAACATGATAATCGCGATGACATCGGCAAAATTGCTTTTAGGAATTTTCGCCTTTATTTGGTTGAACGACACCGGAGCCTTCCTAACAGGGATTACACTCGGACGCCACAAAATGTTTCCGCGTGTTTCTCCTGCCAAGACGTGGGAAGGTTTTGCAGGCGGTGTGCTTTTCACTGTCGGTGCAGCATGGTTATTCACCATGTGGCATAGTGAGTGGTTTGGCACACCCGATAACCCCACATGGTTGTGCTTGGCACTACTGACGTCATTGAGTGCCACCCTCGGCGACTTGGTCGAGTCGTTGCTCAAGCGCACAGCCGGCGTGAAAGACAGCGGTCATTTGATACCGGGACACGGTGGAATGCTTGACCGCATCGACAGTTTGCTGCTCGTTGCCCCGACAGCAACAATTTTCCTCGCCATTGTTACAGCATAACTCTGAAAATTCACAACCGACAATACATTAAAATATATTACAAATATGAAAAGATTTTGCACACTGTTTGTTGCCATTACCATTGCCTTGAGCCTGACTTTGACAAGTTGTATAGGAAGTTTTTCGTTGCTCGGTAAGGTCAAGTCGTGGAACGATAACGTGAGTGACAAGAAGTGGGTGAATGAGGTCGTGTTTGTGGCATTCTGGATATTACCGGTGTACGAGTTGACCGGACTTGCCGACTTGCTCGTAATGAATGCGATAGAATTTTGGAGCGGTGAGAACCCTGTTGACGAAAATGTGTTGGACATTAAGTTGAAAGACGGCGCATACCACATCGTGACAGACAAGACCGGCCACATCATCACCAACACAAGCACAGGCGAGGTTACTCATTTGATTTTTGATAAAACAAGCAAGACGTGGAGTGTGGAGCATGACGGCAAGGCGATGCCGTTCTTGACATGGATAGACGAGAACAGCGTGGCTATGCCTGACGCCGACGGCACTTGGCGAATAGTTGAGCGTGACAGGCGCGGTGACTACGCATGGCGTTGACTACCTTGCTGCGCGGCGATAGAGGTATATAGCAATGAAACAATAGACGACATTGGGTATCCACATCGCCACACGCGCCGAGGTCATGCCACTGACTGCAAACGAACTAGTTACGGTCATGAAGAGAATGTAACTGAAACTGAGTACCAATCCTATACCGATATTCACTCCCATACCGCCTCTCACCTTTCGTGACGATAAAGAGAGACCTATAATGGTGAGAATGAATGCCGCGGCTATCATGGCAAAGCGTCGTTCATATTCAATTTCAAAATTCTGAATATTGGCGACACCACGGGCGCGCTGGTTGTCAATATATTGTTTCAGTTGTGGCGTAGTGAGTTTCTCCTCGTCATGCTCTGAAATAAGAAAATCCTTGGGGTCAATCCCCAATAGCGTATCCAACTTGGCACCCCTGGTCATCGTCTCGCGTACACCGTCAAAATCACGTATCACATATCGGTCTAACTTCCAACGTCCAAGCGTGTCGTAGTGTACATTCTCGGCTGTCAAGCGAGATAGCAAGGTGTTGCCCTCGAAGCGGTCAATTGACATGCGGTATCCGTTGCGACTCGTGTTATCATATCGGGCAATGTAGGCCATCACACCCGGTCGCACTTGCAACTGTATGTTGGTTCCGGCAGTGACAGCACGGTTGTGCACCCATCGGTTGACATATTCCAACTTTTGAACATTCGCCGGCGGTATGACATATGCCGATAAAACATAGGATAACAACGCGATGAATGCGGCACAGGCGAGATAAGGCACGGTGAGTCGCTTGAAACTGATGCCGCTTGAGAGCATGGCAATGATTTCGCTGCGATCGGCAAGACGCGAGGTGAAGAAAATTACGGCTATAAAGGTAAATAATGGGCTGAATTGGCTGATGATGAAAGGCAGGAAGTTGAGAAAATACTTGAATATAGTTTCATATAGCGGTGCGGTGAGAACGGCATCAAGTTTCTCGTTCACATCGAAAATGATGACAATCAACATCAACAGCAAGATGGCAAAGAAGTAAGTGCCCAAGAAGTTTTTGACAATATAAAGGTCAAACTTCTTGATGCGGAAACGCCATGAGGTGGGTTTCGACTTCTTAGTATCTTCAGTCTCGATAGGACTGACGCTTGTCGGTTCTTGCCCGGTCATTACAGTCGACGTTGAACGTCAATTACCATTTGTCTCTTCCAGTCGGGGAAATCTCCCTTAATGATATGTTCACGCGCCTCTTTAACCAGCCACAGGTAGAAAGCGAGGTTGTGAATACTTGCAATTTGCAGTGCCAACAACTCTTGTGCAATGAACAGATGACGCAGATAAGCCTTGGAATAAACATGATCCACAACGCTCGGACCATCAGGTTGAAGGGGACTGAAGTCGTCAGTCCACTTGCGGTTGCGCATATTCATGACACCGTGTTTAGTGAACAACATGCCGTTGCGTCCGTTGCGAGTGGGCATCACACAGTCCATCATATCCACGCCACGGTCAATTGCTTCGAGAATATTCTCGGGTTTACCCACACCCATGAGATAACGCGGCCGGTCGGCAGGTAATATATCATTGACAACCTCTATCATGTCGTACATCACCTCGGTGGGTTCTCCCACGGCGAGTCCGCCTATGGCATTACCCTCGGCACCCAAGTCTGCAACAAACCGCGCGCTTTCCTGTCGCAAGTCCTTATAAACACAGCCTTGTACAATAGGGAAAAATGCCTGTCGGTGACCATAGAGCGGCGTTGTCTCGTTGAAGTGCTTCCATCCGCGCTCTAACCAACGCTCGGTGAGCGAGAGCGAACGTCGGGCATAATCACGCTCGGCAGTGCCCGGAGTACATTCATCGAGTGCCATCATGATGTCACTGCCGATGATGCGTTGAGTGTCAACAACGCTCTCGGGAGTAAACAGGTGTTTAGACCCGTCAATGTGGCTGCGGAATGTAACACCCTCATCGGTCAACTTGCGTTGTTCGGCAAGCGAAAACACTTGGAAACCACCGCTATCGGTCAATATCGGACCGCTCCATGAATTGAATTGATGCAAACCGCCGGCACGCCTGATAATATCCATGCCGGGGCGAAGGTAGAGATGATAAGTGTTGCCGAGTATGATTTGAGCCTTGATGTCATCACGCAATTCGGTCATGTGAACAGCCTTGACAGCACCAACCGTGCCCACCGGCATGAAGATCGGTGTTTCTATACTGCCATGGTCGGTAGTGATAACGCCGGCACGCGCAGCTGTTCCCCCGGCAACACTTATCAGTTTAAAATCCATTATTGGTCAATAGTCGTTGTGAACAAGCACTTTCTTAATTACATGATACCGCGTTCGCGCAGTTTGAGTTGCCATTTCCACGCGCTCAACATCGTGTCGTCAAGTGTCGCTTCGGCTTTCCAACCCAACACCTCATTTGCACGCTTCGGGTCTGCCCAAATTTGCACAATGTCGCCTTGACGACGTTCTACATACTTGTGAGGTACACTGACTCCTGTCGCACGCTCAAAGGCATCAAGCAGTTGTTGTACACTCACGCCATTGCCCGTACCGATGTTGAACACCTCAAGAGGTTTGTCGCTCTTGTCCTCGAGCATGCGCTCGAGCGCGACAACATGTGCCTTAGCAAGGTCGACGACATTGATAAAGTCACGAATACACGTACCGTCGGGAGTGGGATAATCATTGCCGAACACGCTCAGTTCCTTACGGACACCGATGGCTGTTTGGGTCAAATAAGGCACCAAATTGGCGGGCACACCATTAGGCAACTCCCCTATCTCGGCTGTAGGATGAGCACCGATGGGATTGAAATATCTCAACAAGATCGCCTTGATGGGACTCCCACTGCGTATGACATCAGCAATTATATCCTCACTAACCTGCTTGGTAGCGCCATAGGGAGACGTTGCCTTCTTGGTCGGAGCATCTTCGGTAATAGGGTTATGATCAGGCTCTCCGTAGACAGTGCATGACGAAGAGAAGACAAAACCCTTGACACCGAACTCCGGCATCAAGTCCAACAGATTGAGCAAAATGTTGAGGTTATTGCGGTAATACAAAATGGGCTTTTGCACACTCTCGCCCACTGCCTTGCTTGCAGCAAAATCAATAATACCCCGAATTCCCTGTTCGCGCTCAAACAGGGAGCGCATTGCATCAATATCGGTGCAATCGGCATTGTAAAAGGTCGGGCGTACACCCGTAATATGTTCAATACCGTTAATGACATCAGCATTACTGTTACTCAAGTTGTCAACAATCACAACTTCATAACCGGCATTCTGCAACTCCACCGTAGTGTGCGAGCCTATAAATCCGGTTCCACCGGCAACGAGAATTTTACCTTTCATTTTCTTTAATCTTGGTTTAAACGTAATTCAGTTATTTATATTGTACACTCTTAATTCAACGTAAAGCAGCCAAAATGCGTCCGCTCGCCAGACCGTCACCATAGGGATTGACTGCATGACTCATTGTGCTGTAAGCGTCGGCATCATCAAGCAATATCGACACGTTATCGACAATCTTGTCGTAATCGGTGCCGACCAATTTCACCGTGCCGGCATCAAGTGCCTCGGGACGCTCGGTGGTGTTTCGCATCACCAGTACCGGCTTGCCAAGTCCCGGAGCCTCCTCTTGAATACCGCCACTATCGGTAAGTACAATAGTCGATTTCTCCATCAGATAGACGAAACTCAAGTATTCGAGCGGTTCGATGAAGAAAAGGTTACCGAGGTTATCGAGGTTCTCGCCGAAAGTCTCGTGGATAGGACGACGCACATTGGGATTGAGGTGCATCGGGTAGACAAAGTCAACGTTGGGATAACGTTCACTAAGCGTCTTGATAGCACGGCATATATTGATAAATCCGTCACCGAAGTTTTCGCGGCGGTGACCGGTGATAAGCACGAGACGCCTGTCGGCATCAACGCGCGACACGTCGTAACCGGCATCAGCCAACACGTTGCGCAAATGGTCACCCAACGCGGGTGTGTTCTTGATTTTATCGACCACCATGTACAGTGCATCAATCACCGTATTTCCGGTCACGTAAATATTCTTTTCGGGTACACGTTCGCTTAAAAGATTGGCGCGACTGAGGGGTGTGGGTGCAAAATTATACACCGAGATGCGACCGGTAATCTGACGGTTCATCTCTTCGGGCCACGGGCTATAGATGTCGTAGGTGCGCAAACCCGCTTCAACGTGACCCACGGGAATTTGCCGGTAGAATGCAGCCAATGCCGCGGCGGTACTCGTTGTCGTGTCACCGTGGACGAGCACCACATCGGGACTCACCTCGCGCAACACGTCACGCATACCCAACAACACACGCGAAGTGATGTCGTAGAGGTCTTGTCCCTGTTTCATGATATTCATGTCTATGTCCGGCTCAATATCGAAGATTTCGAGTACCTGATCAAGCATTTGACGATGTTGTGCCGTCACGCACACCACGGTTTCAAAATGCTCGGCATCGGCTTGAAAAGCCTTCACGACAGGAGCCATTTTGATTGCCTCGGGACGCGTACCGAACACCAACATTACTTTCTTTTTTGCTTTGTCTTTCATCGGGTATAAAGTTTAGAATTTATCAATTTTGCAAACGGTTGCCACATCACGATGCGCACTTTGTCGAGCAGTATTGACACAACAAAAGTTGCCACTATTAATGCGGCACTATATATTATAAACTCAAAATGTGGCTCATTATTGAACCAATTATGAATTATTTTGTCATAAAAATCCTTACTAATGAAACTGCTCGAATTTACAAGATATATCGCAAATGCCGAAGTAGCAAGCCGGTTAACCGCTCGCGATGTGAATTGCAATTTCGAGAAGAAAAGAATGACGTGCAGTGCCATAATAATGATTATGGGGTTGGAGTACATGTACATGAACGCCACAGACTTATTATAAGAACACATGATATAAACCACAGATGTCAATAAGATGACCGAAGTGAAATAAACAATCAAATCAAAACGGCGTGGCATCGTCCACAATCGGTTGGGATACAGACGTGCATAACGGGCTAACATATACAACCCTATAAAACTGACCGGTGAATAACCGCCCTTAAACCACGTTGCCGCATCGGCGTACCACCAACCGTAAATCGACTGAAAAATAAAGAAACACACCAACAACAACCCGAAGTGTTTGCTATCGGAATGTTCAATGTAGGTGTTAAGAACCGGTGCGAGCAAGTAAAGCATCAAGTAACTCTTGACAAACCAATAGTCCCACTCCCCTGCCAATATCAATCGGTTCCATATCAATGAAACAGGCTGAAGATGTGTCGGTGAGAATACGGCACACCACGCGATAATAATGAGAATGAAAAAGAGAATTTGAAACAACAAAGAGGCGACCCGCGACAAACGAGGCTTTATACCGTACCACCCCGACAACAGGACAAACACATTGACTGCAATGACAGAACTGCTGACTACTGATAATCTGAACATCGAGAACAACGGTTCGCACGCTATTTCAAGTCCGGTGGGCACCGGTATGGCACGATAGTTGGCATGCACGACGAGCACCAACAGCATGGCGACCAACCTCAATAATTCCATATTACTGTCACGCTGCGCCGCCATGTAGTTTATTCTTGATAATTGATAACAATTCGTTGAAAGCCTCTACCTTAAAACAACGGCACATCGCAACGTAAACCACAGGACAAACCACCAACGACACGGTGAGCGATAGCAGTGAATCGGGAATAAATTCACCGGACAATAATGCCAAAACAGTTATAACGGCTGTCATGGCTATCATGGGTGACAACTCTCGCATTTGCTTGACAAAGGTGTAACCCAACAAGCGTCCCGTGTAAATGGTGTTGAGGTACAAAGCAATCAAACTGTATACTGCGCGACCGGCACAGATTACTGTCAGCCCGAACGGTAACGTACAGCACAATATCACGAGCGCAATTGACTTCTTGATAATTTCCAATCGCAAAACAAGATCACTACGTCCCTTGACGTAAATCAAATTGAGATTGACAAGGATAACAACGTCCCACACATACGCCAAACTCAAGATTTGTAACAATGGCACACAGCCCATCCAATCATCGCCCAATAACAACTTGACCAAAGGGCGTGCCACACCACACAAACCCATAATCAACGGGAACACCACGAGTGCGGACAACTGCATGTAACGGCTATAGGCATTGCGCAAGCGGTCGTCATCGTCTTGAATTTCGCTCAACACGGGAAATGCGACCCTCGATAAGATGCCACCTATGTTACTGCTCGCGAATTGGTTGAATTTATCAGCACGCGAGTATAGTCCCAATGCCCCTTTAGAGAACATCTTACCGATTATCATGTCATAGAGTTTGCTATATAGTGCGCTAATGATATTGGAAACCATCATTTTGGAACCGAAACCGAACAATCGTGCAAACGATTCGGACGAAATCCCCGACATCGGTAACCATCTAACGTAGTAAATTGTCAATAGCGCGTTGAGGCAGGCTTGTGCGAGTGCTTGCCACACAAGAGTCCACACGCCCATGCCACGCATTGCCATTATCACTCCTGCCGTGCCCGATAACAGTGCGCTCCAAAAAGATATTTTGCTCTGCGTCTTGAAGTCGACAGCAATAGTGAGACGTGTGCGGTTGACCGCAACCAACGAGTTGATTATCAAGCAAAGTGAGTATACACGAGTAATGTCGGCTAACAGTGGCTGATTATAGAAATCGGCTATCAACGGAGCAATAAAGTACAAACCGGCATACACAACCGAACTCAAGATACAATTTATCCAAAAGGCAGTGCTGTAATCGACTTCGGTTCGCTCCTTATATTGTATCAAAGCACTCGAAAACCCTCCGTCAATGAACACTTGAGAGACAGCCATGAAAATAGCCAACATAGCAATCAAGCCATAACTGTCGGGACCGATAATTCGCGCTATAATCAAGTCCAACACGAACACCACCCCTTGCACGCTGAAGCGTTCCACCAAAGCCCAAAGCATGCCATTGACCGTCTTATCTTTCAGTCCGTCAGCCATCATCAATTTCAAGAACTTAAACCAAGACTTGAAACCAAGTCATCTACCGTGTTCTGTACCACAGTTTTGCCATTCGGCGACAAGAGATACTTGTCAAAAAAAGCCTTTCGCTTTTCTTTCATCGGGTCGTCACCGCGCAACACCGTGTCGACCACGAACGACTTGATATCATCAACCGACTTACCCAAATAGCACACTCCATAAGCCTCACGTCCGAGGGCACTTTGCGACTGCAATAACGAGTTCATATCTTGACACACAAACATCACCGGACAACCGGAATAAAGATATTCCACAGCAAACGAACCACTATCGTGTATCATTGCATCACTCGTCATAAACAGGTCAACGTACTCGCCTGTCTCGAGTTGTGTATTCTCGCCCTCGGTCCATTGCCGATAGTATTCATCGGCACGCTCGCGCCCCCAATCGGGGTGTGCGTACAACTCGGTGAGCAATCGCGGGTGAGGTTTGAAGGCAATATGCAAGTCACGAACGTGTTCTCGAGCTAACTGTAACATGAGCGATGACATAAACACGAAATTGCTGCGTGCCGACAGTCCGAACTTATCGGTGATTGCATAGTGGGGTGCCCATATAAGGCGTTTGCGCATTCCCGATGGCGAATGCCACGGGTCATCGCGGGTCGTCTGCAGAAAATCATCGGCATTGGGATAACCTACAACACGCACGTTAGTCCCGTGATTGCGCGCGGTGACACGAGCTTCATCAAGATGAGCACTTGTAGAGTAGTAAAGTCGCCACGCTAAATTGTGAAAATGAAAGTCGTAACTCCATTTGCCGGTAGAAGTCCAAAAACCGTAGGGATAATAACACACCAAACGGTCGTAGAAGTTTGTGCAGTCGTGCAATGGAGTCAGCAAATGTTCGTACGGTTGAGGGAAAAACACTATGTCGGGATCAAAATCGTGTTTGATATCACAAGTACTCGCTTCATCGTAATCAATGTATCCGATTCCACGAGCATCAAAATATTCCCGCATCGCTATCAAGTCACGTTCGCGGCTGCTCCTGTCGTAACTGATCGAGGGAGACAAAACCACAACACATTGAAAACGCCCGTCTTCGAGCAAAGCCTCCAACAATCGTTCGTAACGCCACATCGGCACACTCATCGCCATGAACGCCACCCTCGCGGGACGATGCTCTCGTGCAATCAGCGCAATGCGCCCGGCGTGACATTGCGGCACAGTAAGACGATTATACTGAAATCGCAGCCAATCAACCGTTTTGTTGAAAAAATCACCTATCATCGCTGCAACTTGCTCATTCCCCATTGATAAACGTGTTGTATGAGTGGAGTGTCAATCCCGTGTTCACTCGCCACTTGCAATATAAGCCCCATACCATGAGGGAAATCTTCGGTAAAATATCGACTTGTAAAATCGGGAACAAAGCCTCCGCCACATTTTTTCATCGGAGCCATAATCCCCTTGAATGCCGAGATAGAACGCAGTTTTGCCGTTAACGATGGCACATCACAACTCTCATAGTAGGTCAACACATCGGGTATAGCACCCGTTGTAACAGGCAAGACTGTCAACAACGATTGGAATTCCTTATCCATATTAATATAGCAAGACGATGCTTCATCGGTCCATTCACTGTAAAATTCCGGACAGCGCATGTAGGTATCGCCGTCGTTATATCCGCGCCACATGGTGAATAACCGAGCAGGATGCAACAAGGGATTACTATTGGTGAGCGAAGCCTCATAAAAGTTAGCAAGCACATTTACCGGCAAGTCAAATAACCGTGACAGCAAGGCAGTCAATTCGGCACCCTCACATTGTTCCACTGCCACATTAAGCGCATTTTTATAACCCAGCAACCGTGCCGAGTGCCCATAAGTGTCGACACGGGCGATAAACGGCACTCGTTGAAAACCGAATAGAGCGGTCTTTGACGGCAACAAACGGTGAGCATAGATAAAAAAACCGGTGCTCGACACGACACTGCCTATCGTGTTGCTCGCTGTGACGTGCGGTGCAAGTTGCGTGAGTACATCGGCAATCGCGAATCCCGGCAAACACAACAACACCATGTCGGCATCACAAGCGACGCGATAACTGTCGGTCACACGACACAAATGCCCGGCAAACACCTTACCCGACAAGTCGGTCACTTCTATCACATCGCCCCAACTCGACACGTCACGTGTCACCACTGTGACATCAATCCATGACTTGGCTGCGAGATAACCGGCAATCACATGTCCCAATGAGCCACCGCCGACAATGCTTATTTTGAACCGTCCCTCCGACATTAATTACAACGATTTCAAGACTTGTACCAAATGTTCGTTGTCGGCACGCGAGCGAATTGCAATACGCACCATGTTACGTCCGTTAAGCCCCTTTTTGCTCTCACAGTTCTTGATCAAGATATTGTATTCGTTGAGAAGACGCTCGGTGAGTCGTGTCGATGACATACGCTCGGGGTTAACAACACACAGGAAATAATTTGCCTCGCTGGGCAGAACTGTCAAGAAGTCAACCTTGGCGAGGTCGGCAGCGAAGCGGTCTCGCTCGTCACAAAACTTAACACAAGCCCGCCTGTAATCTCGCTCGTACTTGTTATAGACTTGCAAATAATACTCGGCAATCGAATTGATGTTCCAAATGGGGACTTCTCGCTTGAGAGCCTCAATAAGGGCGACATCGGCACTTGCCAACAAACCCAGACGAAGTCCCGGCACACCGTAACTCTTGCTGATGCTTTTAAGGACAACAAGTGACTTGTAAGCAGTCAAAGTGCGCTCGTCAAGCAACGTATTATTCGCGTGGTCACGAGCAAAATCGGCAAACGATTGGTCGACCACAAGCATCGTGTCACGAGCCTCACACCATCGCGCCAATCGCCTTATGTCTTGGGGGGACAGATAATTGCCGCTGGGGTTGTCGGGCGACAACACAATCAATGTGGAAATAGTATAGTTGGCAAAGTGCTCCATCAAGTCATCAACCGTGTAGCGCAAATCATCGGTCACCGGCGTGAACGGCACAATTCTATCCTCGGGCAATCGGTTGGGATATTCCTCAAATGTCGGATAAATAACACCCACTTGTCCCTGTCTTAACGTCAACAAAGCCTTGATGAGTTCGGCTGCGCCATTGCCGGGCACAACCATTTCGGGAGGCAAACCACAGTATTTGCCCGCCAGTAGCGAGTTGACCGACATTCCACTGGGATATTGCGTTATCAATTCGTCAAAGTTGGCACGCAACTCGTCTTTGAGACGCTGTGGGGGAAAATACGGATTGACCAAATAACAAAAATCGGTCATACGTGGGAAACGCCAGTATCCGCCGTATCGTTTGCCCATCAACGGAAGTCGCCTGTCATTCTCTGCAAAAATCGCTTCGGCGATGTCCAAATCTTGCTCATCGTCAATTTCATACCAACGCAAATCGCCTATAGGCAATGCCTTGAGGTCGGCATGATCCAACAACGTTATCACCCTCAACACCTGTTCGTAATATTCATTGTTGCCCATTGCCGTGCAATAAGCGTCAAGGAAAGGGACATAGACACCGGTTGAGAATTGGCGACTAAACTTGTAAATATTGACTGTCTTGTAATAGTTGTCAACCTCGGCATAACTGAATGCTGTCTTAGGGACGAAGTTCACTATGTTACAATCATCGTCAATACGTACCATCGTACCGTCCATCCACGGTTCGTAGGCGGCGACGAGTGCGACATTGGGGTGATTGTCATTAACCGCCATATCGAAGATGCCGTCATCAAATATCAGGTCGCTCTCAATGAGCAACGTGTCATCTTCCTGTAATTGTTGTTTGACCAACCACAACGAGTATATGTTGTTTGTCTTGTCATAAATGGGGTTGACAGCGTACTCTATATTCAATCTACCCTTATAACGCTCACCTATATGGTCAGACAGTTCCTTGCCCTTGTACCCGGTCACTATCAAAACGCGCGACAACGACAACCGCGACAACTGTGTCAACAGGCGGTCAATCAACATTTCACCACCCACCTTAACCATACACTTGGTGTTGTCGCGAGTATATCGCCCGAGGCGACGCCCCATACCGGCTGCTAATATAATGGCTTGCATAGTGTAGACTGATTAAAGTTTCTTTGTCATTAGCCACCACGCGTACTTGAGCAAATGCACTTGGCGTTTGATGCGTCGCGGCTCCCTGATAAGGCGGTAGGCAAACTCCAAATTGTGGTCAACCCACCACTTGGGAGCACGCTCAACGCGACCGGTGTATACGTCAAAACTGCCACCCAACCCTTGAAAAATGGCATTGTGGTGCTCTTGTATCTCTTCCATGAGCAATTCTTGTTTGGGCGACCCCATTGCCACAAACACGACACCGGGTTTCTTGGCTACTATGTCATCAATCAAAGCGGCACGCTCCTCATCGTTGTTAATGTAACCGTTGCGGTAACCGACAATGTCAATTTCGGGGAACTCGGCATGCAACTTCTCTACAGTAGCCTCGATCACTTCTTGTTTGCCACCTACAAGATAAAATGTGTGCGTTCCGGCGAAGTGCCCGACAATTTTCAGCCACAACTCACACCCGGGGATTTTGACCGCGTCTTTTACACCTTTTTGTTTCAAGGCCATCATCGCTCCGGCACCGTCACAGTAACCGATGTTACGATTGATGATGGCACGTGTTTCGGGTGTGGCATGCAGAATCTTCTCGGCATTAATCGCCACGAGTATTCCCTTGTGAGTATCAACAAATTCCAATAGTTGAGTTTCACTTGTGAACGGGTAGACCTCTACCCCATTGAGAGAAATTCGTTCCATAGATCGATTGTTATTTTGTTGGCGCGTTAGGTGGCAACAACGCATAACTCAATGAGTACAGCATGAAAGCATTGCTCCAACGCATATAACTGATGCGACTGCTTATCAACGGTTTCAACTGATAATAAAAATACCCCTCACGCTTGTCTTGCATGTTATCTATTGTCCACGACAAGACCTTCCTGACCGTTGCGATGTTGGCCTCGAATTGTCCCATACGACGCAATGTCACCATTAACTGTGCGGGACAATGAATGTCAATGGGCCACTTCTTGTTATCGTAGTACTTGGGACACCCGTCGGCTTCGAAGAAGTTGTCGAGATAGTACTTGAGTCCCATTTCCTTGCGGTTGCGGAAAGTCACATCACCGGTCAGTTGCTCGTAGGCTTGAAGCGCATCAAGATTATAGCCCGTGTGAAAACTGTCCACCCACGCCTGAACCGGCAGCATACCATACACCCACGACCCGTCTTCGCGCTGTCCCGACACGCAAGCGAGAACACTGTCACGCGCCGCGTCACGATACTTCTCGTTGCCGGTGTAATGATAGGCATAACTGAGTAAGCGACTGCCTAACAACGATGCATTGAATACAGTGTCGTTCCCTTGTAGGGGGCTGTAACTGAACAAGAAACCTCCCTCATTGGGCGTTCGGTGCAAATCGTTCATTACAAATTCGGCTGAACTCAATGCAACGTCAAGGTATTCGTTGTTGTGCGTCAGTTCGTAGGCCGACATTAATGCAGTGGCAGCAAAGTTTGTCGCCACAACAGTGGGCGTTCCTTTCGGGAACAGGAAAAGCCGACGCGCTTGCCAATCAAAATTATACCCCCAGCAAGCACCGTGATAGTTGCCTTGAGAGCGTAATGAGATGAGCAGTTGCGCCAAGTTATTGACTTGTTGTTCCAACTCTTCCAACGTGCCGATACTCACAGCCGACTCGGGCATGCGTGCCACCGTGGAATGCATGTTACAATAGGCTTGCAGCGCGAGTGCGACACCCTTTGCATTGTATTGTTTGGGCACTAGCGCGAGACGACGCAAGTTAAATGGGAAACGCTTGAAGCCCTGAATTACCACAAGGCGACACAATGCACTGTTCTTGAGCCACGGCAACGCTTGAAACACACGAGAGTTGAGACCGTCATACGGATCCCACCCCTTGAATTGCTCATGCTCACAATATGTTTTCAAAGGCAACAATGCCTTCAATATCAAGTCTTGCATTATCCGGAACTTTTAAATCCCTTTTAAACTGCAAAGTTACTAAAACTATTACGGCTTTGCAAATTTAGGCAAACCACGTGCCATTTTTCGTTGGATCATCGATATAAACCGATGTCAACACGGCAAAATGCTAACGGGAAATTAATCCTATTATGCGATGCCACCACCGGCGCACAGATGACGATTTTTCAACGTCGTGTTGCTCTTGACCGGTTATTGTCTCGGCTGTTGTCACCGTAGCGCGTGGTTCCTCCTCAACGTCCTCATCAAGTGGTTCCATTGCCTTGAGGGTAAAATCACAACGTCTGCCACCATAATATTTGTCAAGGACTTGCGCAAAAATATCATTGGGCGTGATCGCATCAAACAAGGTCATTGACGAACGGACTTTTGCGGCATCGATTTTACCGAAAATTTGAATGGCATTAAGCCCTTCAACTGCGAGCAAGGCGTTGCAAATCTCATACAACCGCGCTTTCAACAATGGGTTGTCGAGATATTTAACCGCTTCGGCACGATCGGCGATGGCATAGTACTTCGACATTCCACTGTGACCGAGACCGGCAATTTGCGGAAAAATATACCATATCCAATGGCTGCTCTTCGAGCCGTCGGCAACTTCCTTGAGTGCGTCGTCATACGACGGACCTATTGCCCCCGATTGCGCTTTAAGGAAACGGGAAACATCGCGTGGTGCCGACATTTCGCTGTCATCGTGAAAAGTATTCATATTCGTTACATTTTATTTAAATAATTCACTTATTATATTATCGCTGACCATAACCGCCTCCGGTGTCAACTTCAAGTAACCATCGCCCTGCTCGAGCAAACCGCGATTAACCGATGACCGCGCGCCGGCGAGCAACTCATCGACAGCGTCAGTTCCGAGCGCATCGCCCATCGATCGAAGGTCAATACCCTCAATCGTGCGCAGACCCAACATAATCCTCTCGTTATAACAGTCACGTGCGGTCAAATGCTCAACCTCAGTCACGTCACCGTTGATATAACCCTTTATATCAGTCCGGTTATAGTACCTGACGTGCCCGTCGTAACCATGCGCACCGGCACCTAAGCCCAAATACGGGGTAAAACGCCAATATGCACTGTTGTGACGGGAACGAAA
This sequence comes from uncultured Porphyromonadaceae bacterium, assembly GCA_937901905.1. Taxonomy (GTDB): domain Bacteria; phylum Bacteroidota; class Bacteroidia; order Bacteroidales; family Muribaculaceae; genus Sodaliphilus. The sequence goes on from CALDIF010000010.1 coordinate 15,706, forward strand.
TCCGGGTTTTGCATAATTGCTGATTTCGTAATGCTCAAAACCGTTTTCGCGCAGTGTGGTCGAAACAAGGTGATACATTTCCACACAAAGTTCATCGCTTGCCTGCGTTATCATGCCATGTTCTCGTTGCTTCCATAAAACCGTGCCGGGTTCATAACTTAGATTGTATGCCGAGATATGCGTCACACCACTTTCCACAAGGGACGTCACAGTGTAAGCGAGTGTTGTAACAGTTTGCTCCGGTAAACCGAATATCAGGTCGACACTGATATTGTCAAATCCTGCCTGTTGCAGAGTTTCAATGGCCGATAAGGCTGTGGACGAATTATGACGGCGATTGACACGGTTCAATTCGGCATCAACAAGAGATTGAACACCCACGCTGACACGGTTGAAGCCCATGTGTCGCCACGCGCTCGCCGCATCTTCCGTCACATCATCAGGATTGACTTCTATGGTCATCTCCTCCACATGGTTCAAGTCGAAAATATTACGCAACCCGCTTAACAGGAATTGCAGTTGTGAGGGTGACAACTGTGACGGTGTACCACCTCCCACATATAGCGTCTTTGCCGGAGAAAGCCACATCTTGTTCTCGCAACAACGACGCGAAGACTCGTCTATAACGGCGTTAAGATAAAGTGAACGCTCGGGCTCGGCATATAACGTGGAGTAAAAATCACAGTAAGTACACCGCGAGGCACAGAAAGGAATATGTACATATATGCCAAACATAATGGCACAAAGGTAATAAAACAAATTTTGCACTGCAAGTTTTGATTTTTTTTATTTTATTGTGCATAATTCAAGTGAAATCACTACCTTTGTATGCGATTTTGTCGCAGGGTTGTTGCCCGGCGACAAGGTTGTTTTGTGGTAAAAATGATAACTAACTGATAACTATATTTTTAAACAACTAAATCAATAAATGAAAGTTTATCAAACTAATGAGATTCGCAACATCTCATTGATTGGAGGTAAGGGCTCGGGCAAGACCACACTGGCCGAGTCTGTACTCATGGAGTGTGGTGTTCTCAATCGTCGTGGCACTGTCGATGCCGGCAACACCTTGTGCGACTACTTCCCCGTTGAGAAGGAATACGGTTACTCGGTGTTCAGCACTGTTTTCTATGCCGAGTACGCAGGCAAGAAGTTGAACATGATTGATTGCCCGGGTAGTGATGACTTTGTTGGCGGTGCAGTGACCGCGTTGAGCATGACCGAGGCCGGAGCCCTCGTCGTTGATGCACAATACGGTGTTGAGGTCGGTACGCAGAACACGTTCCGCACCGTTGCCCGCTTGAACAAACCGTTGCTCTTCATCGTCAACAAGTGTGATGCCGAGAAGGCAGACTTTGAGAACGTGCTCACCCAGTTGCGCGAGTCATTCGGCAACAAGGTCGTTCCCGTTCAATACCCCGTTGAGTGCGGTCCCGGTTTCAAGAGCGTTATCGACGTGATGTTGATGAAGCAACTCACTTGGGAGAAGGAAGGTGGCAAGCCCGTTGTGAGCGACATTCCCGCCAACCTTGCCGACCAAGCCGAGGAATACCGCATGGCATTGCTGGAAAGTGCTGCCGAGAACGATGAAGAACTGATGTGGTCTACAACGAATCCCAATGTTGCCACCGTGTCTGCTGAAGGTGTTGTACATGCAATAGGTGCAGGTACTGCCACTATCACTCTTTTGTCAGACAAATCGGGCAAAGAAGCAAACACGACTGTTACTGTCAAGAAAAAGAATACTGGAGGTGGTGGTACTGGAGGAACCGACACTGGCGTTAATAAAAAACGTGGAACCCTCAATCTGGGCTATGCCAGTTACTCTGGTGATACCAAAAACGGCAAAATGGATGGCGCAGGTGTACTGACCTACAAGCAAAGACATGCTGCCGGACGCGATTTCAAAACAGGAGAACAGGTCTATGCAGAACCTGGTGAGCGCGTGGATGGAGTATGGAACAACGGCTATCTCAGTTCGGGTACTCTATTCAAGAACAACGGGAACGCAGTTAAGATTAAGTATTAAAAAACATGAAGAGGTATTCATCTGTCATTGCGCTACTGCTGCTGGCCTGCACATTGCAGGCCAGCACAGCCAGTTTTACGACAAAACGTTTGAAGGGCATGGCTGAATACCTTTCCCTAAATGGACTTGACACACTAAAATCTGGCTCCTATGAGACTTACTCATATAAAGGCCACCCACTTGTAATCAGAGTCAACAAATGGGGTGAAATAGAACACATCGGATTAAAACTGTTCAGTTCTGAACTTCGGGAATTATTTCCTTCACCTGCCTATGATTTCCTGGAACGGTATCTTCTTGAACGCAATGCATCACCGACCGACACAGAAGAAGGCACTAAAATGCAGTGGGACAAAGTGTATTTCTCTGTTGGTTCACCCGCTACAGCATTGAAAATTGACACAACAGCAGATTATAGTGACAACTATTATGAACTGAAGGTGTACCGTGTGGCTTGGTCTATCAATGGAGAAACCATTCTCCAAATGACCTTCGACATGGATTACCAACTAATGAGCGGTTGTACCGAAATAGAACTGGAGACGAACTTTATGCGCACACTCTCCAGATTCGAAACCAGTGAGATCTATCGTCAACGGAACTTCAGATTCCCAGAAAAGGAAAAAGAGTTTATCAAAAAAGGTGATTTCTTCATTTCTCCATTCATCCGCAATGACCAATATTACACCAAAAAGAAAGGTGAATGGGAACTGGTAAGGAGTACGAAGCGACCAACGCACTCTGTTGCCAATATCATGTTGGATGCCAATCCTAACGACTCTATTCATCTAAAGGTCATCATGGATCAATATGGCTACAAGAAAGATACACTTATGAGCACCTATCGGCAATTCATTCAACTCTGCATCAAAGAAGGCTGCATCCCTTACTATGGAATCAAGGAGAAAGGCGACGACGCCTACTCCAGTACCGTCTTCTTGGTGAATCGCCAGGGGGGATACCTGCATATGTTAAGTGCGATTATCCCTATAAGTGTGATAGACAAGCCTGAAGAGACAACGATCGTAGGGAAATTATATGCTTATATTCCCCTATTTAATGTGTCAGACAAGATACTCAATCCACAAAATTATCAATCAATCAAAAAGTGACAAATATGAAAAAAATCATTTTAGGCTGCCTGATGATGTCGTTTGCACTTTCGGTCTTCTCGCAATCTGTAGAAGAGCAAAAGAAAAAGATTAATGCGGTAAAGAAAATCGATGCCTATATTTATGCAGAAGCGACGCTTGAAAATGAACAGGACGCATTCGATCTAGCCCAGGAGCTGCTATACCAACGTGTCAATGAATATGCGGCACAAAAGAAAAAATTTAAGGATGCAAAGGAGGCCGTCATTATGAATCAGAACTACGCAACTGAACAGATTCGTCTTCCAAGAGGTAACATGTATCGAGCCTTCCTTTTCGTTAAGAAAACAGATATTATTCCTACCGAAAATGCCGTTGTTGGAAGGCGGAAAGCAGAGAGTAGCCAGGGTGAATCTTCGTTTGAAGTAATCCAAAACAACAGCCGTGAAGCAACCCTTAATGCTATTCTTAGTTTAAAGACGCTTTCCGAGACAAGAACAAAACTGGCACAATTAAAACAAGAGGGCCGAGTGATAAGTTATGCGGGATACAAAGACCTTGCAAACCCTGAAAATTTCATTCTCATCATCTACGACAAGCAAGGTGAAGTCAAGGCTGTGCTCAGTGAAGGTAAGCAGCGAACAAATCTGAAGACAAAAGTTCCCGATGAAATTAAAAATTACAAAGGAACTGGAGCAGTCGGTGTAAAAATCAAATAAACATAGAGAAAGATGAAAAAGGTTTTATTATTGGTATTTCTATCCTTCGCGGCAGTTAAGTCGTTTGCTGTGGATGTTGTGATAACAACGTTTCAAAGCGGATATGACAATCAGGCACTAATCAACATCATGCAAAGAAATCTGTCCGCATTACTTACAGAAATCAATGCCGCCAAGAAGGACAACAGAAATCTGAACTTGGCTGGTCTACAAATGGATGATTTTGCTAAGAAGATGCTGACCAACATTTGGAGTAACACACATTTCTATTGTGATGATGAGGAGGTCGTAGAAGAAGGACTTCCTATGAAACAAGGCATGCTCCTACAACATCTTCCATTCAACATTCTACCAGACGATGACGCTTTTGGTAATGAAATTGCCCAAGAAGGAACTGTAGAATTTGATCGAAGAGGGATTATTACTGATTTCAGATTTTCATTAGATGTTCATACTGCTGCAAAATTCGGGCAATGCCAGAGTGTTGTGGAGACTCAACGTCGAATGCAGATTCTGAAATATGTAGAACATTTCCGTACCGCATATTGCCAGAAGGACATAGCCTATCTTCGACAAGTATTTAGTGATGATGCTCTTATCATTACAGGAAATGTTGTTACCTCAAGAGAAACTAATATTTCTAAAATCACTTACAAGAAACAAGGGAAGGAAGAATACCTGAACAACCTTGCAAGAGCATTTGCAAGAAACAAATATATAGAAGTGAAATTCCAACAGATTGGCGAAAAGGGATACCAGGATGAATGTGGAGGTATTACACAGTCAAAGAATAACCCAAACTTCTATGGTGTCACACTTTACCAGGAATGGAAGTCCTCACGTTATTCAGACGAAGGCTTTGTATTTTTGCTTTGGGATTTCACTGATGAGGATCGACCTGTTATCCATGTACGAACATGGCAACCAGAATATATTGGTGACCGCAAAATATCAGATGAAGAGATCTTCACTGTTGATGATTTCTAAATATATAATAAGGTGGAAATATGAACAAAAAAGCAAGGATATTATTCTTTTGTATAACAGTACTCTCCCCTCTGGTCTCTTCAGCCCAGTCTGATTACCTGACTGTTAATGAAGATATGAAAAAAGCCGAGAACATCGACTTAGGTGGAAAGGCAAGTTTTGTTTTTCAGTCGATGAGCAAAGAACTTGTCATCACATCGAACATTAACAGTGATGACCAGAAACCACAGGCAAAGAAGAATGCTGGAGGATATCAATATGAATTTGTTGTGCCTGTTGACAGAAAACGCACTTTTAGTATAGCGAAACAAGGCACAGCACTACGTACAGAAGTAACGAAAATGCCTCGAAAGGATCAGCGGTTCTATTTCACTGTGACAGAAGTTGCCAATCCCATCACGCTCGAAAATCAGAGCGGACGAAGCGACTTATATCCCGTGGAGAGGAAAGCATGCATACAATTCACGACTCCCATTAGTGATCTTCAAGTCAGATATAGCGACAAATTGGGAGGCAAGTTGAAGAGAGAAAAGGCTCCATCTGGCGCAAATCTCATCACGCTTGAAATTGACATGGATTCTCTAAACAAATATCGGGATAATGCCAATCTCATACAAAATAAGTTGGATGACATTAACAAAACTATTAGGGCAAAGGAACAAGATCCAAAATCCATCACCGATGAAGAATGGGATTTGCAGGAGAAGTTACAAGATGAGTTAGTCAAAGCCCAAAACGCTTGGATTGAGACATCTACGATCCAATTATATGGTGAGGGCACCAACGTACTTACTATACCTGCTAATGACATCCTTGCCATCCAAACAAAATCACTGACTCCATACGGAATCCTTCTGCTCAAGGAGAAAGTGTTCGCTTCCAAATATGAAGAACTGATGCACCAGGCCAATGAATTCGTAGAAAGGCACGACTATCAATTAGCCAAAGCCCACTACACCAGTGCGGCTGAAGTTGCAAATATTTCAGAAGTAGACAAAATCACCGCAAAAAGAAGTGCAGAAAAGATGGAACAACTGGAAAGTTATCAGAAGTTCTTAAACACAAAAGCAGATGAACTATACCTTCTTGTTAATTCTGGTGGCATGATTAATAAGAAAAAACTCTTTGGAATGATGGATGAAGTAATTAAGTTAAATAAATCCATGTACAAAGAGACAAATGACTCTTATTATCTTGAAGAAGCGAATCGACTGACAGAGGAAAAACAAAAAGTTGGCCTTGTGCTAAAGGGAAGGTTTGTTATGAGTGAATATAAAGGTGGTGTGGTTAATGAGACTCCCATTACCAATGTTCGAATCTACGGTTCTCAGGAATTTAACAACGATGACATGGACAAACCCAGTTATCGGAAAAAAGGTCAACTAATTACTACCGTTACTGATCCTAATGGTAACTACTCCATCAATTATCAGCCGGGGCAATATCGCACTATCATATTTGAAGCAGTAGACAACTCTCAAATAAAAGTGAATAAGCATATCAGCGTTGTTGGTCGCTCTGAAGACAGAAATGTCAAAATAAGATTTCCTAAAAAATAACATCTAATAAATTAAACAAAAAGATTATTATGAAAAATTTATTTACAATTGTTTTATGTGCCATCGCACTGGGCATGGTTATGCCTCAAACAGCAGGAGCCCAAAAGAAAGAAAAAAAGGCCAAAAAGGAGAAAAAAGCATTCGTATGGGAGATGCCAGAATTGACCGGAAGTAAAGATTTTGATGACTACCTCAAGAAATGTGACACATTGAACACTCGTATACGCTCATACTGTGATGCCATCACATTTTACCAAATGAGGCCAATCGCCATCACAGAAAATGGTCAGGAGATAGACAGGCAATGGTGTATGGTGGACACACTAACAAACACACTGCGCTCATCCAATCTTGCATTCTCACAAAATCTGGACTTAGTTCTCTCATATCCTCTCATCACGTTGGAAATGACCAATCTTTCTCTTGCAACAACGCTGGCAACGGCAGATTTGCCTAATCTTGGAATGAAATCATTCTCCTATGCCAAATATTTGAAGGCCGGACCTAATATTGTGGCTGCTGGTGGCAAGGAAATGAAAAAAATCTATAAGGCTGCACGAACTCAGGCTAAACAGATTAAAGACCTAAAAGCAGGAAAGGTGGATGATGACTACGCCAGGAATGCAGAAGTAGAAGCACAGTCTGTAGATGCTGGCGAAGCATCGATGGCCGTACTCATCTCATCAACTCCTATCTATATGGATAAGGCTGAATTCGAGAAGCAAATGGGTGAAATAAAGAAACTGGATGCTGACAATCCTATTTCTGAAAATGATATCCCTGAAGAAGTTGAATAATGTTACGACCAATGAAGCAGTTTTTCCTTTTTCTTGGATTATTAATGTTTTCCACTACCGTTCCTGCTCAATGTCTTGAGCAGGAACGAAAAATGGAAATAATGAAAATTTGTGAGGATCTTAACTCTGCTTTCATTGCCAAAGATATTACATACGTTGAAGGTTTTTTCAAAGACAAACTATATCTTGAAAAAAAGGGTAGGACTTTTTCGCAAGTAAAAGAACCAAAAGAACTAATCAACGATATATATCGCATTTGGCGAGACAAGGAATACACATCTCGCATCAGTGACATGGAAATAAAGCAGTCTTTGACCAATTCTTCATTTTATAGCGCATCTTTTCTAATCGAATGGACTGGCAATCATTACAATAAGAATGGTTACTTATTCCTAGTCATTGAATTTCGAGACAATCCAGATCCAATAGTACACGTGTGCGTTTGGTGTACTGGAGAACCTCTGAAAAAAGAGGATATACCAACAATAGAAGATTTTCTTTAACACATAAAATACTTGAATATGAATTATTTAAAAACAATCAGTATCTGTTTTCTTGCAGCAATCACTCTAAATTCCTGCTCTCTTTTTGAAAAAAAAATGAATCCTGAGGAGATTTATAGTCTTCAATCTTCTGGAGTCGTCTTGATAGTTAACGACTACTATTATTCTGCTAAAGTAAACAATCTTGAACTCTTTTTTTCTGGTGTAGACGAGGAAGGTAATCCTACAGACTTGACATCTGATGAAGAGGAGATCAAGAAAAATTGTTATGAATTGTCCGGAACAGGTTTCTTTATTTCAGAAGATGGCCAGATAATGACAAACAGACATGTAGTCAGTCCTGAAATTGATAAGACTGCCGTCAGCAAGGTCATAAGAAAGGCATTTAAAGAAGCATTTAACGAAGAGCGAGAACAAGCAGCAGAAGAATGGCGCTTGAATGATGGAGACACATTTAAACAAAATGAAATTTATGATAGATATAAAACATACGACGAAGCATACAACAGCATCGACGAAATGTCTGCAGACGAAATTATAATATCTACCCATGCCAACTTGAGCATCGTATACAACGACTCTCACGTTGTGAAAGACGACGATTTGAAACCATGTGTCACCGTTGCTATTTCTGAAAATGAAGATGTGGATTTAGCAATTATACAATTGAAAGATGGGGAAACGCCAGAAACAAGTTACATTTTCCATCTTTATCCAAAAGATGAAGATAAGGAATTGACCATGGATCAGCGGCTCTTCATGATTGGATTCAATCGGGGCACGAAGATTGCTAAAACCAAACAAGGCTATAGATCCCAGATTTACAGTGGCAATGTTACTCAACGCAGCGATGGTGAACAAATTCTGTACAGCATACCCTCACTACCAGGATCTAGTGGTAGTCCTGTTGTCGATAATAAAGGCTATTTAGTGGCTGTAAACTATGCAGGCATCTCCACGACGCAGAACTTTAACTACGGCATACCCTCCAGACTGATACGCCAATTCCTTAATGAACACTAAAGCAGAATGAGTCAGAACGTGGGTGCTACATCATTTGATGCTTTCATCAGTTACCGAAGAAAAGGTGGCTCAGAGAAGGCACAACTCGTCAAAAGCGAACTACTTCAACGCGGTTTGTCTGACGAGCGTGTATTCCTTGATACTCACAGCCTCCATGAAGGAAACTTTGAGGCAAAGATTAGAGATGCCATCAGCCAATCAAAAAATGTCATTGTAATTATCAGCCAAGGCTGTTTCGATGAAGTGCGACAGACAGACTATTGGTATCTGGAAATTAGCGAAGCACTCAGACAAGGGAAAAACATTATCCCTGTTTTGTTCGACGATATTAGTTCTATCAGCAGACTGAGAATGCCTGAGTATCTGGAAGAACTGAAAGAGAAAAACTGTGTTACCTATCAACACGAATATGCCAATGCAGCCTTTGACAAACTGTATTCTTTTCTGGGAATGGGAACGGCAACACATACACCCAAGCGAGGATGCATGATGAAATATCGGGGCTGCATGTTCTCCATCATGTTGGCTTTCATCGGACTACTCGTACTGACTCCAATAGCAAAATCTGTCTTTGAAAATGATGTAACAGACAGCACTTCAGGAATTACAGCAGAAGTCCTAGAGCCTTCTGAATCTCCCAGTTCTTCCTCTGAAAGAGTTTCACGACTCGATACAGATAATAGTGATCGACAGTTAGCATCAACTGGTAACACTGAACAAGAAGAAGATCATGGGGTCGCAGCTTCGGCCTCTCCAAAGTCTGAAGAATACAAACTTGCATGGGCTACCTACAAAGGAGATCTTAACAAAGAAGGAAAGCCTCATGGACCTGGCGAACTACTGATCACTAAGTCGCACACAATAGGAGAGCAGGATGCTATGCCAGGCGAGGTTATCAAAGGACATTTTGAAAATGGGAAAATCAGGATAGCACAAATACATAAGAATAATGGTTCCGTTATCACTTTGAGAGACATAACGCTTAAGGAATAGCGACATGAGAAGACAAACAAAATTACACTACTGGCTCCTGAAATTTGACAGAACGTTCTCTGATGGTTTATGGAAACAGATTGTCATCCTTGGAGTTGTATTTCTCTGTGCCGTCATTATCGGCTTGGTGATTTGTTATTTCCTTCCCTTTGAGAAAGTAGGAGAAAAGATACATTTCTACGAATGGGCAGTATATCTGCTCATCGACGGGAATGCATTAAGCAGTCTATATAATGCAGACCTTCCTGCGGGTGATCGGCCATGGGTAGTCATCTTTGCCATATTTGGTTCCCTCTTGGGGGTTATTGTCTTTGGCGGAATGCTGATTTCCGTATTATCTAATATGCTGCAACGCCGTATAGAGGACTATCGATCCGGCAAAAACGTATATGTTACTTCCGGACACTATGTTATCTTGGGCTACGATGAAATTGTACCATCCATCATCAAGCAGATTTGTACTCCTGATAAAAAAGATGTGTATGTACTATTACAAAGTTCCCTATCAACAGAACTTATTGCAAGTAATTTACACTCATCGATCGCACAAGATTGCGAAAGCCAAGTCATTATTAAGAACGGGCATCGAACCTCAAAGGATGACCTTCAGGAATTAAGGCTGAATCACTCTCAAAGCATATTTGTTGTAGGTGACAGGTCTAAGGACACACACGATGCAATGAACATCGACTGTTTGGAAAAGATTTACGATGTGCTATCTAAGAATAAGCAGGAGGGTATGCCAGAGAGCATCACCACTGTATTTGAATATCAGGAAACGTATACGGCACTTCAGGTCGTTGACCTATTCGAGGATATCAGGAATCTTGGCATTGAGTTTATCCATCATAATTTCTATACAGATTGGGCAAGGCAGATATTCGTCAGTCATAACAATACTATTTATCCGGATCTGGATGATACGGGTATTACTGCTGATAGTGAACGGCATGTTCACATAGTGATTGTAGGAGCATCAACATTTGGAATGACATTGGCTGCCGAAGCAGCGCAAGCCTTTCATTTTCCAAACTTCAAGGACCGTAAGAATCTGACGGAAATAACAATCATTGACAATAATGTAACGAATAAAATGCACTTATTTGTTACGCGCTTCCGTCATTTCTTTGAAGTACAGTCATATCTTTATGGAAAATTTGTTAAAGACAAGGATGGGAACATGAAGTATGATGAAATAAGTATTCCTGCTTCAAAATTTGAAGGTGAAGATGCAGACTTCCTCGACATTCGATTCCGATTTGTAAGTGGAAACATCTATGAAAGAGAAGTCCAAGTTCTCTTGTCGGGCTGGGCTAACAGAAAAGACCATATATTATCGTTGTTCTTTTCTTTACCTGATAATCGTCAGAACATGTCGGTTGCCATGAACCTTCCTGATATTATTTACGACAAGAGCATCCCTATCTTCATCAGACAAAACTCATCCAGCCTATTCATCAATAAAATCCGCAAAACTTCTAATGGTGAATTGACAAAAGCAACTATAGATCATAATGGTATCATACATAATGAACGACTTCAGAAAAGATTCGCCAAACTATATCCTTTTGGCATGACGGATACTGTATTCGACATGGATAAGCAGGTGTTAATGATTGCCAAGTGTATCAATCACGTCTATGAGGTCTACAAACAACTGAATTACACGAGAGTTCCCGATTATCCGGAAATTAGCAATAGTTCTCTTGAAGACATCCACAAGGAATGGATAGCACTGCCCGTTGCCCTACAATGGTCTAACATTTATTGTGCCTACAATATCACATATAGGATCCACACTATCCAGGCTATACGAAATGATTTCGAGACTCCAATCAAGGAAGTCAGTGACGATGAAGTCAAGCAACTGGCTTTTGTTGAACACAATCGATGGAATGTGGAGAAACTAATGCTGGGCTACCGGAAGCCATCAATAGACGAAGACTCCTATGCAGCAGAAAGAATAATCGGCAAGGATAAAGCCAAAGAGATAAAAGATCATAATAAAAGTCTATTTATACATAGTGATATCCGCCCCTATAGCAGTCTGAATGAAATACAAGACATTGATAAATCCATTATAAGGTTTATACCTTGGTTCATAGATATGAGCAAAAAAAACAACTGATTATGAAGACAGAAGAATATAAGCCACAAGTCATCGACACATCTGACGTAGAACTGCCCGAAGATCTGACTCCCCTACTGGAGGCTTTGGCGAAGAACGTTCATGAAAACTGGGCGCAAGAACGTATCAGCCAAGGATGGACTTATGGCGAAAAGCGCGACGATGCAAAGAAACTACATCCATGCCTCATTCCTTATGAGCAACTACCAGAAGAAGAAAAGGTCTATGACCGAAATACATCGGTAGAGACCTTGAAACTTATATTAAAATCTGGATTCAAAATCATACAAGCCGAGTAAGTAAAGGACTCTCTTCACCAACATTAACATACAACCAATCATGGGACTTCTAACGAAACTGTTCAATGACGCGGCGGACACGGAATTCAAACTGGCTCAAGACTTGGTGGCCATCGCCATGGCTGACGGAGAGATATCAGAAGCAGAGCGGAAGGTCATCACCGAGATATGTCAGCAGGAAGGCATCAGCAATGAGACTGTCAATGACTGTATGCTCGGCTTTGACAAGGATGCATGCAGCCTGATTCCAGCAAAACGGAGAGACAAGGCGGACTACCTGTCGAAACTTATCCGGGTGATGGGCATAGACGGAAATAGTTCGCACATGGAGATTTACCTCTTAGAGATCATCGCCTCGAAGATGGGCATCAACCACCTTGAACTGGTATCAATCATCCTTACCACAGCCACCCGCAGGAACTTCCCCGGTGACACAGGCTCAAAGGTGCTGACAAGTTTCCTGAGAAATGTCATCGACCCCAAGAGCAAACAACTGCGTGACAATCGTGAAAGCATCAGGCAACTCTTCGACCTGATGGCCCAGAATATCCCACAACTACAAAACGAGGAGGAGGACAAGGCGGCATTTGTCAAAGCCATGAATGCAGCAACAAGCCTCCTGATGGAAAACTCACTTCTTGGGAATGAGTTCCGTTCGATGGGCATTGACTTTGAAACGCTGCTAATGGCGGAGCGTGAGCATGCCATCAGACGGTGGATGAGCCGCCCCTCAATCTAATACTCGTCTACAAATAATCCATCAGTACATCCCAGACGGCGATGATGTGGCAGACGCTGCCGGCGAGGACGAAGAAGTGGAAGACGGAGTGCATGTACTTCTTCTTGTTCAGGGAATAGAAGACGGCACCCGTAACGTAACAGACGCCCTCGGCGACAATCCAAACGACGGCGGCCGTGGAGACGGAATCGAGCAGGGGCTTGAAGGCTACGAGTACCGACAGTCCCATGCCGACGAAGCAGAAGGTCTCCAGGTTTGAGTGTTCCTTCAGACGGATGAAACTGACGATAGTGCCCGCGATGGCACAGAGCCAGACGAAGGAGAACAGGCTCCACCCCCAGTAGCCCTGATCACGCAATGCCGTCAGCGTCAGAGGGGAGTAACTTCCGGCGATATGCCAATAGATGGCGGCATGGTCCCACCGCCGCAGGCGCTCCTTCCACTTGGAGTGGTGCTTCATCGAATGATATAGCGTGGAAGCCACATACGATCCGAGCATGCCGAAGAGATAGAGGATCACCCCTACCCTCGCCCAGTTGTTCTCGCTGTGGAAACACCACACGAGGAAGATGATGCCGAAGGGCGCAGGGGGAAATACCTGTGTTTAGCCAAATATCATAGATAGCCTGTAGAGGAAGA
>CALDIF010000011.1 GCA_937901905.1 uncultured Porphyromonadaceae bacterium
GTCTACGACCCACTTGCATGGTCTTTCGAACAACATCGGCTCTACGAGCCGATTGTGGGTGTTGCAACACCCACATCATCTCTCATAAACCCTTGTAATCAGTTTAATTCGTGAAATTCGTAGTTAATTTAACTCGTCTATTTTAGTCTATCTTCGTTTATTTTTTTTCTCGTATGGTTGTGTAACTTATCTCTTCGCTGGCGCGTACGCCAAGTGCGAGAGAATATTTTTAGGGAAATTTCGTGTGGCAATGAAGAATATTGTGAAAAATTTGTTTAAATTTGTCGGTCGTTAAAATCTATCATGAGTTAACCTATGGCAGTGCCCTCCGAATCAACCATAATATTTAAGTCGCGCGATGAGTTACTGCGCCTAAACGTGAATGACATCGTGTGTTTCAAAGCCGACGACAACACCACCATAATTGTGTTGCTCAACGAAGCCAAATACACGCTGTGCATGAGTCTCACTGCCGTGGAATCCGCGTTGACCTCAAGCCTCGGTAGTGCAGCAAGCCGCTTTGCCCGCGTCGGTAAAAGCCACATCATTAACCTCGGACTCGTGCAGCACATCAGTGTGCCTCACCGGCGTGTTATCCTGTGCAGAGGTCTTGCAAAGCCTTTTGCCATACAGGTGTCGCGCGAGGCGATACGCGCCCTCAAGCGTCTGTTTTCTCAATAGAATAGTTGTATTTAAATGATATAAAGCAACAATAATGAGTAAGACATTTATAATAGGTCGAAGTGAAACCAATCCCAGGTGCATAGATGTCAAGGACGAGACCGGCAAACTTGTCAGGCAGTTGAGGTCGTCCGCGCCTATCCCTATTGCCGTCAGTCGTAGTCATGTGAGCATTGAAGTTGCCGATAACGGCTTGACATGCACAGTGAGAAATCTTAAAGATGACAATACTACGTTTATCGACAACGTGCCGTTCAAGGTCAAGCAAAATGTTCACATTGGTGCTACACTCGCGTTGAGCAATGCGCGTTTCCTCGTGAAAATCAATGAAATTATTGACGGACTCATCGCCAAGCCCGAAGTCGCCACCCATAGCCTGAAAGCGATTTACGAAAACTATGTTGAGGAAAAAAAGCGGCTGCAGCGTGAGAACCTGCACTTCAACAACAATCGAATGTTGTTCATTACCTTCGGAACTTTTTTTGCCGTAATAGTTGGTTTGGGTCTCAAAGGCATCGGTTTGGGAGACCTAACAGCGTTGTTAGGTGCATTGGTGTCACTGATTGTAGTTGCAGCCCTGACGAAATGGGCAAACCGCCGCTCCGATGCCTATTTAAGTGCCTTAGAGAAGTTAAAGGACAATTTCGAGAGGCAGTATGTGTGTCCCTGTTGCGGTCGTTTCATCGGCGATAAGTCCTATAACTTGTTCAAACAAGAACTCACGTGCAACAAATGCGGTGTGAAATACGTTCACGGTGAGTGAGTGGCGCGTGCCGTTTGACCCGTTAAAATAGGGGTGTTCGCCACCTAATCGGGGGCGTTGTCGCAATAAACTTTCAAATATTTGCAAAATTGTGTGTCGTGGCACTAAATTTGCACTGCAATCAAGTGAAAATCAAGTGAAACGATAAAACCAAGCAACTATGAGTAACGAGAAAACCGTTGTGGGGAGCAATGCGGTGAGAGTGAAGGTGGAACCGTGGGGCAAGCGTTTGTTGGACGGCACGTTTAATGTCGTTGTCGGTGCTGTGGCAGGTGTGGTTGCCGATCACACCTACGACTCGATAGTCGAGGCAGCAGGTGAAACCGGGGACCCCGAAGTGATAAGCGAAATTCAGGAAACCGCGCAGGTCGCCGATGACTCGGTATCGCTTAACGAGGCGCGCCTTGCCGTCGGTGTCGATGACTCGATGAGTTTCTCGCAGGCATTCGCCACGGCGCGTGCCGAAGTAGGTGCCGGTGGTGTATTCGTGTGGCGAGGAACCCTCTACGGAACGTACTATGAAACCGAGTGGAATGCCATGAGTGCCGAAGATCGCGCGGCCTACTATGCCTCCATCTCGCCGGATATATCCGGCGAACAGGCAAGCCGCCTTGCCAACCACGGGGCGGAGCCCGATGTTGAAGTCGAGCACGGGTCGGTGTCGGCAGTGGG
Organism: uncultured Porphyromonadaceae bacterium; assembly: GCA_937901905.1. Taxonomy (GTDB): domain Bacteria; phylum Bacteroidota; class Bacteroidia; order Bacteroidales; family Muribaculaceae; genus Sodaliphilus. The sequence goes on from CALDIF010000011.1 coordinate 2,117, forward strand.
CGAGGATCCGATTGTCACGCAGGTTGATCCGCAGGACGGCGAGGAGCACGGGTCGGTGTCGGCAGTGGGCGAGGATACAGCCGAAGTGAAAATCCTCGGCATCACTACCGATGATGACGGCACGCAGTACACCTCCATTGAAGTCGGTAACCATCAAGGCGTGATAATAGGGTGTGATGAAGAGCCTGTTGTCGCTATTATTGATATTGACGACTCACATTCAATTACCGACGACGACTTGGTCGTAGACCTCAAGACAGGCGAGAGCGCGACGGTGGGTGAGTATCTCGGTAGCGATGCCATGACAGCCGAAAACGGCATGATAGACGTGCTTGACGACCAAGGCTTAATCGAGATTTGAGAATAACCACTCTCTCACGGGGTTATAGTGTATCGTTCTATGCGACAGTGTAAGCCGTGTTAAACAAGAATGTGTAATGGCAAGTAAAATTATAAAATCAAAATGTCCCGTATGTGGCGTGTCGTTCACGGTGCCGGTGCCGGATAATGCAAAGGTCGCTAAGTTGCAATGCGGCAAGTGTGATCATGTGTTCGAATTGAAAGTCGCCGACCCCGACCCGATGCCCGAGGGCACTATTATAGGTGACGGTGAAGAGCGTGATCCTAAAGGCACGGTGATTGCGCCCGTCAAGAGTCACTACGAGCCACGCTTGGAGTGTGAAGGTAAAGTCTATGCCCTGCACGACGGACGGCAAACGGTGGGCAGATACGGTGAGCACGTTGTCGCCGATGTCCGACTTAATGTCGATGACCGCACCATGAGCCGTCATCATGTCGTCATTGAGGTGAAACGCAGCGCGACCGGAGTGAGCGTGACATTAACTATTGATGAAGCGAAGCACGACACCGTGGTCAACGGCGTTAAACTGATGAAAGGTGATGTAGTCGCACTTAACGACGGCTGTCGAATGCGCTTCGGTGCGACCGAACTCATCTATCGCGATTAATCGGCCCCTTGAATAATTAAAGTTAAAAAAATCCACACATGAAGATTACGATAGACCGACCGCTGACGATGTGCGAGCAGGGGGCTCGTGACCACCAGGAAGACGCGATGTGGCGCGCTGCCGGCGAGATGACAGCCGACGACCGCGTGTTCGTGGTGTGTGACGGCATGGGCGGTCATGAGCATGGTGACGTGGCGAGCAAGATTGCATCGGAGGCTGTGGGAACCCACCTCACAGCCGTGCTTGACGCCATGGGTACGATTACCGACGACGACGTGCGGGCTGCTGTGGCGCGAGCCTGCGAGGCGGTCACCGATGCCGAGAGTGAGCCCGCGGTGCGCCACATGGGCACCACACTCACCCTGCTGGTGTTTCATCGCGGAGGTGTCACCGCTGCCCATGTGGGCGACAGCCGTATTTATCACCTCCGCCCCGCTACTGGCAAAGCGTTATATTGGAGTCGTGACCACTCGGTGGTGATGGAACAGTGGCAACTGGGCAATATCAAGCGTGAACAGATGGCAACAGCACCACGCCGCAACGTCATCACGCGAGCCATCATCGCCGGTGGCGAGCCTGTCGAGCCCGATATTGTCCACATTACCGATGTGCAACCGGGCGACCGGTTTGTCTTGTGTACCGATGGGGTTACCGAGAGTCTCGAACACGAGCAGTTGCTCGACTTGTTGAGCCGAGGCTACAGCGACGACGAGTTGCTCGCACGACTCGTGAACGACACTGCCGACAATAAGGATAATCACACGGCATGTATCGTGCGCGTTGCCGCCGTTGAACATGAGGAAGGCGATGACACCCTCACGGGCGATGAGGACAGCGTGTTTTTCAACGTAATGCGCGTGCTCGCCCGTCGTACGGCAGAGGATGCCGCTGACGATGCCGGGGAAGATGCCGATGCCGAGAACATCGTGGTAGTCCAACCCGACGCGAACAACGTCGATGACGACGACATCGATAGCGACCGATTACTCCGCATTGTTGTCGCGGTTTCGTTGACTATATTACTTGTTTTGATACTGATATTCCTCTTTAAATAGGCGACAATGGATAACAACGCTGTGTTGCAAGCGGGTACCGCACTCTATAACGGCAGGTATAAAATCGTGCGCAGATTGGGTAGCGGAGGCTTCGGAATTACCTACAAGGCTCGTCATGTCACGCTTGACACTCTATATTGCATCAAGGAATTTTTCATGAGCGAGTTGAACTTGCGTAATGCCGACCGCAAGGGAGTGTCGGTCATCACGACTACAACGCGCTATACCGACCCGGTGGAAATGTTCAAAAAGAGCAAGGAAAAATTCCTTAGGGAGGCACGTCGCCAAGCGCAACTCGACAGCAAGCACGTTGTCAAGGTGCACGACGTGTGGGAGGAGAACGGGACGGCCTATTTTGTAATGGATCTAATTGACGGCGTGTCGTTGCGCCGTCAAATCGATGCCGCCGGACATTTTGATGAGGCTCGCACACGCGAGGTGCTCGGGCAGTTGCTCAATGTGTTGGAATATATCCATGCCAATCATGTTTTACACCTTGACCTTAACCCCAACAATATAATGGTTGACCGCTACGGTGATGTGAAACTCATCGATTTCGGCGCAAGCAAGACCATTGATCCCGATCATGGCGGTTTGACCGGGTCTAATATCGCTTACACTGCCGGCTATGGCGCGCCCGAGCAGGTTGACGGGGTAATAGAGGACTACGGCACACACACCGATATATATGCTCTCGGCGCAACGGTGTACAACATGCTCACGGGGCACAAGCCTCCTATGCGTTTGCAAATTTACAACAAAAAACGCAATGCATTCGACTATGACGGCTTAGGCGTGTCGCAACAGATGCAGGACTTGGTGTACACGTTGATGCAGATCGGTCCCGGCGAGCGACCGCAGTCGATTGCCGATGTGCGCACTCTGCTCGGTGTGAATCCCACCGTACAGCCCGCGCCCGAACCGGTGTCAGAACCAATCATAGATGAAGAACACACTGTCAGTCCCGATGATACCCCTATCGTCGTGCAACCCGATGAAAATAATCGGTGGAAATGGGTCGCTGCGGTTATAGCGGCGGTTGCTACAATTGCACTGATAACATATTTTGCCACGCGAGAAGAACAAGCCACAGAAGAATATTATCCTGAAACTCATGGGCTTGTATCATTCGATGAGATGGAGGATTCGGCAACGGCAGTAGCAGAAGTAGATCCGGATCCAGTCATCGCTCTCCTTGAGCAGAACATGGTGTACGTTGAGGGTGGGAAGTTCCTCATGGGCAGTAATGATGGTGATGAGGACGAACAACCTGTTCATCACGTAACGTTGTCATCGTATTATATAGGGAAGTACGAGGTGACACAGGGCGAATGGAAAGCTGTGATGGGTTCTTATCCGAGCGAGGCGTATTACAAGGGTAGTGATCGCGACAGTCACCCGGTGGAGGGTGTCAGTTGGGACGATTGCCAAACCTTTATCAGCAAGTTAAACACATTGACCGGCAAGCAGTTTCGTT
>CALDIF010000012.1 GCA_937901905.1 uncultured Porphyromonadaceae bacterium
GTAAACATACTGCGAGCATCGGCTCGACAACGATCAAGAATCTCCCGCACTTCTTTCACTCCACTCGTGACAGCACTCAAGGTGTAAAAGGGGACTTCGGTTTGCTCCGCCACGATGCGTGCAAGAGTCGTTTTACCCACTCCGGGCGGCCCCCACATGATGAACGACGACACATTGCCGCTCTCTATCATTCGTCGCAACACCGCCCCTTCACCCACGAGATGTCGCTGACCGATGAACTCATCGAGATTGTGAGGTCGCAGTCGCTCTGCTAGAGGTTCGTACATCAGTCGGACGATTAATCACGCTCGTCAACGCGACGATAAAACTCTTCGCGGGCACGACGCAGCAAACTCAGTGCACGTGGCATGAAGTCCTCCACCACGGGTGTGCTGTCGGCAAGTATTTCAAATGCCACGTTAATAACGTCATCGTCAATATATGCTTTGACAACCTTGAACGAACTGTTCACATCGTTCATTGCATTGAATACTGTCAATCGCTCGCTCATTCCTCGTGGCATATCATAGATGCAAGGAATAACAAGTCTGAAGTATTGCTCATCGTTGTCATCATTAACAAACAGGTAGTCAAGATTATCTGACTTGAAGGCGATACCAAATTCGACCTCGCGGTAGTGTATATCACGAGATTTCAAAAAATCTATAACTAAACGGTATAAATCCATTGTCTGTAATTATTACTGAACCGATTACCCCGACACACATGTTGACCGGCAGCGAACAATGTCACTTGAAACCGATGCGCGGAATTGAATTGCGATGTTCCACATCTTCCATCTTTTCGCGCAACTCTTCATATTCCTTGAGCAACTCGTTACGCACCGAGGGGTGTGTGGCTGCAATAGTTTTCTCAATCAATTCTTGAGTGATGTCCTCATCGTTGAAAGCCGCTATCATCGCAGCCTCGTTGACTACATAGGCGATATCGCTTGCCACATAGCCGTCGGCAAGGGTGGATAACTTCTCGCAGTCAATCTCTTTGCAGGGACGTCCCTTGAGGTATAACTCGAACATCTCCTTGCGAGCAACCGAGTCGGGCATGGGAACATAAACCATCTTGTCAATGCGCCCCGTACGCAGTACAGCCGGATCTATCTTGTCGGGACGATTGCTGGTCGCGATGACAAAGATACCACGTTTGGAACAGTTGTTCAATTGGGTGAGAAATTCATTCACCTCACCACCTTGATGTTCGCCACCCCAACCCGAACGATTGGGGACAAAAGCATCAAACTCATCGAAACACAACACAGTGGGCGCACTCTTCTCGGCTGTCTTGAACAGGTCGGCTATCTTGCCTTGAGTACCGTGTACATATATGGAACCGAGGTCACTCGCCTTGACCATGATGAAGTTAAAACCGGTTTCCTCGGCAAACTTCTCGGCAAAGAAACTTTTGCCACAGCCCGGAGGACCGTACAACAACATTCCGTTAGGGGGCGTGATGCGATACTTTTGGCTACGTTCGGTGTCTTTTAGCACAAAGATAACCCGCTTTGCTAACATCTCTTTCAACTCCTGCATACCGGCGATGTCGGCAAAACCGTTACCCCCACCACGCTTGACGGTAACACCTGCCTCGGTGTCGGCATCACTATCGTTAGATTGTTTATTGCGAGGACTGTCATCTTTGCTGCGAGTGCGACTGCCCATACTACTTGGCGAACCTGACTGTGCTGTGCCGCGCTCTTCGAGGTCGGTCATTACTTGCGCCACACTGTCATATCGGTCACGTCCTTGTGCCATTAAACCGCGTTCAAGTATGCGTTTTAGGGGGTCGGGCAATCCGGCATTATCCAGTTTCAACTTGTGTTCGGCGCGTGCCTTCTTCACCGCTTTGATTTTGTCGGCACGACTCGCGTTCAAGTCGTATTGAGGATCCCACGGAGCTTTACCGAACAACATAGCATACAACACCGCTATTGCGCTGAAGATGTCCGAACGATCATTATACAAACCGGCGAAAGTTGAATTGGCGCAGTAACGCGGATCAAGGTCAGCAGTATCGAAACTTGGGTTGCCCGAACAACCGCGACCCACATGTCCCATGTCTATCAATTCGGGAATTCCTCCCGTCTTTTGACTCAACATGATGTTTTGCGGAGTGATGTCATTGTGCAACAAGTCACGATCGTGAAGGTACTTCAAACCCTCGAGTATACCTTTGAATATCTCGGTGGCCTCTTGTGGGGCAATGTGCCCATTGAGTTTAATTTTCTCATTCAACAATTCTCCGCTGAAGTAGACTGTTATCATGTATTGACATGCACCGTCGGCTGCAATAAATCGCCCTGAAGTGATGTAACTGATTATATTGGGGTGCTTTAAAGAGGCGCACTTTGCAATCTCGCTCACCTCTCCATTATCGTCAAGCAAGCGATCGGGCGTATTTTTAATGATGTATAATTTCAAGAAGTAGGGTGTATCATTCTCATCGGCAATTTTATAAGTTTCACAATAACTGTTTGCCTTGATGAGGTACACGACCTTATATTTGTTCTCGAACGCTTGTCCGTCTTTTAAAATGCTCATTGGACGTTGTTTTTTGATTATCAATAAATTAATGCTATTTAGGAGTGATACCGCCACTCCAAAATGCAAATTTACATATTTTACGTCACTCGCTCCAAATATTTCTTATCAGTTTAATTTAATTAAGAGACATCAATCCGTTGTCAATTTGCTTACTGATCGGGCGTATTTCCGTTACTGTTTGAATGCGTCCATGATAACAGTGGGGCGATGATTTTCAAACGCGCCTAAAGGATATTGCCCTTCAGCCTCGGGAGCCCAATAGAAGACACCCAAGCAGTCGGTGCAGCGATTGCGTGCCGCATCAATAATCGCACTCAATATTTCCTTGCCCTCTATCGGATGTGCGGCTTCAACTCCTGTTTCGACAATCATCACAGGACAATCATAGAGTACACTCAAACGATTTGCGTTAGCCACAACTCCATCAATAGTTCCGGTCCAATGGTCTTGCAGTCCCTCCTTAGCATCCCAATAAGGATATACACTCATTCCGATAATGTCAAACGGCACATTATTACTCTTTAATATGCCGAATATTCGGTCATACCGCTTGGCATCGCTACCACAATCCACATGAACAATCACCGCAGCATCGGGATACACGCTCTTAACAGCATCATATCCGGCACGTGTCAGTCCGGCATATTGGTCAGGGTGGGTGCTTGCTCGACCGGTTTCCCACAAGAAACCGTCGGTCGTTTCATTGCCGACTTGAACCCAACGCACGTCAATACCATCACGTTTGAGAAGTGAAAGGACATCGACAGTATGTTTGGCAAGCGAGTCGCACATTGCCGTGTAGTCCAAGTCTTTCCACGCCTTGGGCGGATATTGCTTGCCGGGATCAGCCCACCAATCACTATAATGAAAATCAATCATGAGAGCCATGTTAAGATCGCGAGCCCTGCGTGCCATGACAAGAACATCGTCGGCTCCGCTCCAACCGCCACGCGGATTGACCCAAACACGCAGTCTGATTGCATTGAGCCCCAATTCCTTCATCAATGCCGTGTTTTCGCGCGGTTCGCCGGCAGCGTTGTACAACTGTTTGCCCATGTGTTCGAGCAATGTAGTACCACTGATGTCGGCACCCAGCCAAAACTCGCGTGCTCTGCAAGGCAACGCAAGTAGGATTAGGGTCAGTAGTGTTACGTTTGTCAGATTTTTCATGGTTTCGAAAATAGCACAGGGCGAATTGCTCGGCAATTCGCCCTGTGACAAATTATAAAGTTCATATTATTTCAACGTATTGACATAGTTGCGCAAGTCATCGTTGTCGGGATCGTTCTCGAGCCACTTGATGTAGTACTCCTTGGCTGCGACCTTGTCACCACGGTTAGTGGCATCGGCAGCAAGATAGTTATAGGCATTGATATAATAAGTTGCATAACTGCTGCGATCTTCTTTCTGGTCAAGCAGGGCTACAAGGTTCTTATAGGCCTGCACGGCACCACCCTTATTCTCGCCCTCTTGGATCTTGGTGGCGCGTGCGATTTGGTAAACGATGCGAACGTTGTCGGGAACCAACTCATTCACATCATTAAGATACTTAAGAGCCTTGGAGGCATTCGAGGTGATGGTAGCACGGTCTTCCTCGGGAGTGGTGACGGCAATATTGAGATACTTCACAGCCATCTCGTAGAGGTCATTAGCCTTGCGGTTGGGGTGATTGACTACGTTGAGGTAAGTATCGGCTGCCTTGGAGTATTCGCCGGCTTCGGTGTACACGTCACTGAGCATACGCATCATGTCCAAGTCATCACGATTGAGTTCGACGGCTGCCTCGTAAGCCTTGATAGCGTCGGCGTTGCGTCCCAATTTGGCTAAAGCCTCGGCGTATGCGGTATAGTCGTTAGCCGTGTAAGCGGCACCCTGCGGCACCGGAAGAGAGAAGAACTTATCGCCGGCTTCGGCGGCACCTTGCCAGTTCATCAACTTGTTCATGTCAAGAACTTGCATACGACGCATGAAGAAGATCTTGCTGTCACCGGGTTGTAACTTGGAAATCAAACTTGTCGCGAGGTCGTAACTCTCTTGATATTTGTTGCCGAAGTACAACAACTGCACGTAACGAACTTCATCTTGAGCGAAGTGGTTAGGGTTCTTGATGTACTCGCCGTACGTCTCGGCTGCCTTGCTGCCTTGATTGTTGGCATAGTACTTCTCCGCCAACTCACGTTGCACCAATGCCGACCCGGGTTGCTTGGCGTTGAGTTCCTCAAGACGTTTGATAGCGAAGTCGGGGTTGACGTTAAAGTAGGTGTTGGCATATTTCACGTATGCTTCGATGTTGTTAGGATCGTAAGTGAAAGCCCATTCATATTGTGCTGCTGCCTCGCCCCACTCTTTTTGGTCGGCGCGCATATCTCCGTCGAAGATGAACGAGTTGGGATCCTCTGCTTTCCACTTGCGAGCCTGATTGATCGACTTGGTGATGTCTTTAGCGTGACTTTGGGCATTGCCGGCATACATCGCTCGTGCAATCTCCATCTCAACGTAGCAGTCCTTCTTGGCAAGTTTGCGTGCCTGATCAAAAAATGTCTTGGGAGAAACACCCTTCTTGAGTGCCGATGCTCCTTGACCCACATAGTTGAGTGCACATGACGGATCGGAAGCGATACCTTGCTCGAAGAAACCGTCGGCAATTGCCTGCTTGCCCTCGCTCAAAGCGATTTGACCGAGGTAATAGTAGGCTTCAGCCTTGTTTGTGCCGGCAGCATTGAGGTTGCGCTCAAGCAACTCCTTGGCATTGTCAAGACGACCCACCTTGTAGTACTCGATGCCATCCTTGTAGCCTTGGGCAAGACCCTGAGTTGCCACAGCAAGCGACAACAGGGTAACAAGTAAAGAATTTTTCATCATCGTTGTTTTCTTTAAAATATTAACATTCTGTTTTTACTCTCGGTTGTAGCATTGACGCGTTTAGTCCGACAAAGTTTAATTAACTCACGACCGTTAACTAATTTTAGTATAACACACGTCAATCATCTTACTGTTTCCACCACACGCACCGGCTCGGCAGCAGGCACCACACCGGTTTGTAAAATAATCTTTTGACCGATTACACCCGTTAAGAAGCTGAAGAAGCCATGATCGAGCGTTCCACCCGCCGATGCGTCAATGGCATAGATCTTGCGAGTGAGCGGATATTCACCGCTGTAGATGTAGGCCTGATAAGGCTTACGGGCAGTGATTACCGAGTCGGCGCGGAGGGCAATCACCTTGATGCGATTGGTGAAATCTATGTTAGATGGTGTTGTATCCTTGATTGATGCTATGCGCTCTTCCATAGTGGTCACGTTGCCGTTCATGTTACTTGCAATCCAACTCACACCCACCAAACCAAGTGCATTGCGATGAGTCTGAACCGCGCGGAACACATCCTCGGTCGAACGTTGTGCAAAAACATGAGGTCCGAACTTGTTGCCGTTCATGAACTGAGACTTCACGTAGTTCATCACTCCGGAACCCGAACCGTCAAATACCACTTGAATGCTGTCACGCTTGAAACGAGTGGGGTAGACGTCGCCCCAATACACGGCTTCGCCACGACAAATCTCACCCAATTCACCCACAGTCAACTCCTCAATGTTGTTATCGTTGTTGGCAATCACGGCAATGGCATCAACGGCGATGACACGCGAACGATGAGCACGACCTTGTTTTTGTAACAACTCGTGCTGCTCATCTGTCAAATCGCGTGTAGTCACGGCAAGATCGGTACCGCGATGCATCAGTGAATCAATTGTGGCATTCTCGCTTGCATAGTTAACCATGATACTTGCATCGGGATAGGAATACTCAAACACCTCAACCTCTTGATCGAGAATGTTGCGAAACGATTCCTCACAATAGATTTTTGCGATACCTTTAGTACTGGTATTGGTGGGAGTACCTGTACATGAGGTGAGCAACATCACAGATGTGCATGCGATTATCAGTGTAGATGCTTTCATTGTTTGGTGTCCTTATCATCATCGTTGTCACCGTAGGTGCCATAGCGATCTTCAAGGTCTTGGACACGGTAATAATCTTTCCCTGTCCATTGTCGATAACCGCGATAAACGCCGTAAACCGCGAACACCACCGCCATACCGTATCGCATCAATACCATGAAACGAGTGTTTGACCAATCGAAGAAATTGATTGCAAGCAACACTGCCATGCCGAGGTAAACAAGCACCATGAAGATGCCGAATGTCAACCTGAGCCAATCGGTTAATGACAACTGTTTAAAATTCATTACTGAACAATGTTTGTTTTTCAACCCACAAAGTTAACATTTCTTCGTGACACGACAAAATAAAAACGAAATTTGCGTTGCAAATTTCGTTTTAAAAGGTAATAGTGTAGCAACCTATCAAGCGTCATCGGGTTTGATATTAGGTTCCTCAAGATGCAAACCCTTCTTGGCATCAACAGCCTTGAGAATTAAACCTATCACGAGTGCTGCGACACCGAGCATGGCGAGCATTACAAGTGGCCATGTGTAGTCGTAACTCGTCGCCGCTTTCTCAGCGTCCATAGTCCCTGCCTTGACGGCAGCGACTATGGTGGGGTTGGTATTATCGAGAACCTTACCTATCAGGAGTGGGAACAACCACAAGCCGATGTTCTGTATCCAAAATATTAATGCGTAAGCCGAACCGATAATCTTCTCATCAACGAGTTTGGGTACGCTGGGCCACAATGATGCCGGCACAAGTGAGAACGACGAACCGAGCACGAGAATGGTCACGTAGGCAACCACAACACCACCAATGGCGTTACCCTTGAACAAAGGCAAAACGAAAGCGAAAGTCAAGTGGCAGGCAATCAGCAATAACGAGCCGAGTACGAGCATGCTCGCCGCCTTGCCCTTGTGGTCAACATAGTTACCCAATATGGGAGTGATGCCCACAGCAAGCAGGGGGAATACGGCAAAAATAGTCTCGGCACTTTGACGCATATAGCCCATGTAGCAGAATGTCACGAGCGCGACAACAGCGACACATAATGCCGTGTACTTCAATTCGGCATCTTTGATGAAATTGAACGAGAAAGCACCGGCAGCAACCACGAGCATTATAATATATTGAACGATAGTCACCGTACTTGATGCCCAGAAAGAGCCGGCATCAACAGGGGTAAAGGTCAAGTTACATTGTAACATATTAACAGCATACTTCTGGAACGGGAAGATAGCCGAATAATACAACACGCATAGCAATGCGACCAACCAAAAACCGCTACTGGTCAAAATTTGACCCAAGTCCGAAATCTTGAACTCATCGTCCTTTTCCTCAGCTTCACCCGTCTGTGCATCAAGAGTGCGATCCATGAAGAAGTAAACGATGAACATGATGAGTGCTATCATTAGCAACACAACACCGAAGGCCACCGAGCGGGACACATCAACAACACCGCCCAAGCGCGCGAACATCGGCGAGAAAATCATACATGTGGCCACACCGAGGCGAGCCAATGCCATCTCGCTTCCCATTGCCAATGCCGTCTCGCGACCCTTGAACCATTTGACAATACCACGAGAAACAGTGATGCCTGCCATCTCGACACCGCAACCGAAAATCATGAAACCTATTGCTGCAAATTTAGCAGAGGCCGGCATACCTTTATAGAATGGAGCGACTCCCAATTCCTGAAAACCCGGGATATAGTTCAAGTGATTGTTGAACCACGTTTCGAGCCCACTGCCGACAAACATGTCGGTAACAGCGTACCAGTTAATCACGGCACCGACAAGCATTACTACCCCCGATAGTATAGCCGTGAAACGAACCCCCATCTTGTCCAAGATAATGCCGGCAAAGATGAGGAAGAAAATAAATACATTGAGGAATGTTTCGCTACCCTGCATCGTGCCGAACGCGGTCGAATTCCAACCACGTGTCGATTCCACGAGATCCTTGATGGGCGACAAAATATCCATGAAAATGTAACTGCAGAACATCGCGAGAGCCAGCAACAGCAGTGCCGTCCAACGCATCGCTGCGCTATCGCGCAATGTCGTACGTGGTGTAGTATCGATGCCACCGTCCACGATGACATCTTCCACAACGACGACATCTTGACCCACCGATTCGGGATTTAAATTCTCTTCCATTGTAGTCGGGATTTTATTGTTAATAAATCGGGCGCAAAATTAACAAAAACAAAATTGGCTCGCAAATTTTGTTTTTATATCTTTGTAAATCTTTAACCTACCTGATAATCTTATTGCTATGACAGTCCTCAATAATTATTACTTCAAGAGCACCAAACTCGCAGTGCGTTCAACAGCCTACGCGATGGTAACGGTGTTGTGTACGGGTTTCTCGGTATGGGCACACCTCAATTGGGATCTGTCTTTCCTGTGGTACGACATTAAGGGCTATGTAATCATGATAGTGTATGTATTAATTACGCTTGGTATGGCCATATCGGGAATGAACGATTACAAGAAAAAACGCATGACCGATAGCGGCGAGCCGGCATTGACCCTTGCCGACGATCGCATCATATTCACCGACAACGACCTTGTCAAGCGGGTCGTGAAATTTGAACATTGCAAGCACATCAACTTCGAGCACTTTTATTATTTCAGAATGGTCTTCAGTGATTTTATCATGAAAGTACAATATCTTGACGATTCGGGAGACGGAGACATGACGGTGGTCAAGGTCGATCTCAACGACATTGACTTGCGACAGGAACATATCGAGCAAAAGATCAAGAAAGCCTTTAACCGATACAAAACCTCACGTGTTTAAGGTGCTTAAGGAAGAATGTGCGCAAAATGTTAAATATGCTTGCATTTCATACTAATTGAAAAATTTTCACTAACTTTACACGATTTTATAGAAAAACAAACCGAGATTATGATCAAAATTCGATATAAGGTAGTCGCAATGTTGACTTTGGCACTCGGTATAGTGGGGTGTGCTCAAGCCGAGCCTCCTCGCTTGATCGAGACTTGCACGGCAGTACCGCGCCCTGCATATTTTCCACAGTTGAGTCCCAATGGCAAGAGCATCGCCTATAGTAGTGTCGACGGATTTAAACTGATGATGCGCATGCTCGACACCGATAGTGTAATTACCGTCGACAGCATCGGTGCACCGGGTTATGATGCGCGTTTCGGCGGTGACGGATTGCTCTACTACATCACCATGGAGCGCAAGCGTAACAATCTTGTCTATCGCACGGCACACTCATTTGATGTCGTCACCGGCAGTCATCATGTTGTTCTCCCCGCACAGCATGGCGCGGTGCGTCTTTGCCCGACAACCGATGGAATGGCTATAGCGGGTGAGCATAAAAATTATGTTGTCGGCAAGGGTAAATGGGTTTACACCGAAAACAGTAAATTGATCATTGTCGACGGCAAGCATCGCACCACTGTGTCACCTGCCGGACAATGTGCCGGCTATATTTGGGCATCATTATCGCCCGACGGGAATAAGGTGGTGTTCGATGCCGTCGGGAAAGGCTTGTACGTTTGCGACCTCAACGGCAAGGTACTCGCCAAGTTAGGTTATTACCTCATGCCACAATGGCTTGATAATGATTATGTGGTTGCAATGTTGAGTTCGGCGAATAACACAACGGTGAAAAAACAACAACTGGTGGCACTTCGTGCCGACGGACGCGGCTCACGTGTTGCACTCACCGAGCCCGATGAAGATGCAACTTACCCGATGGTTGGTGCCGACGGACGGTTAGTGTATGTGGGTAAGAATGTGGAAACACGACTCGCACGAGTCACACGCGACCCCGTTACTGCCGAAGAAAAGGAAAGCGAGCCGGCTGTGCGCCCTCAACGCGGTCGCAGTTATCATGTTGATGTTGACTGATTTTATTAAATATTCCGAAAGAACATGAAACGATATATATTACCCATAATCGCTTTATTCACAGCGAGTGTCGTAACAAGTCAAGCAGCCATACAAGATGCTCCCGAACGTCCGCGTGTTTTTGTCAACCCCGGTCATGGCGGGCACGACAATAATGACAGACCATGCCCATTCGCTAACGACGCTGCCGGCAAGGCAGTAGAGTACTATGAGAGTAATAGCAATCTTGCCAAGGGGAACGCCTTGTGTGAGATACTACGCCACAAGGGGTACGAAGTTCAGACGACACGCACTACCAACACCACTGCCGATGATTTACCGCTATTCGAAATCGTTGCGCTGGCAGCCAATAGCGGTGCCGATATCTTTGTGGCCCTCCACAGCAATGCCACGGGAGTTGATAAACGCATGAATTTCCCACTTGCGCTCTATCGCGGTTATACCGGCGAGCCCAAGAGTGAGGGTAGCGACGAACTGTCGAAATGTATTCTCAAGTATACACGTGCCAACGGTATGGCACAGTGGAATGCCAACGAACGTGCCGCCGGTGACTATACATTCTACAACTGGGGTTATGGTGTCGGCTTGGGTGTGTTGCGCTATAACAAATTACCGGCGATGTTGCTCGAAGGCACTTTTCATGATTATATCCCCGAACGATGCCGACTATTAAACAACGACTACTGCTGGCATGAGGCATGGGAAGTGTCGCAAGGTATTGACGAGTACTTCAAGCGCTCGGGACGTTACGGCAAGGGTCTGATTGCCGGTGTTATCGCCGACTCGGCATTGACACGCAGTTACAAGGGTGTGCAGTTCGGACGAGACAAGTTCCGACCCGTCAGTGGCGTTAAGATTGTGCTTAAGGATCATCGTGGCAAGACGGTTGATGCGTACACAACAGACAAACTTGACAACGGAGTGTTCCTATTCCGCAATTTATCACCCGGCAAGTACACCATCGAAGTACCGAGTCGCCCGCTTGCACAACCTCTTGAGGTTGATGTTAAAGCGGGGGAGAATACTTATGCCGAGATTATCTATCCATGCGAATAAATCACCGCGTGACTGAATTCCGATAACACAATGTCCGAAATTATTGTTATAGCCGAGAGTAGCAGCACGCGCACCGAGTGGTCACTTGTTGAGCAAGGGAAAGAGATAGAACACGCTTTCACCGCGGGTATGAATCCTCTTTTCCATACACGTCGCGAGATGAGTCACATCGTACGACTTGAATTGCCTCCTGAGTTTTTCAAGCACCGTTGGAGTCATGTATACTACTATGGTGCCGGCTGTTTTTCTCCTGAGAAAAGTCGCATCGTTGAGGCCTCGCTTGTGGCTCAGTTCAAGTCACCGGTCACAGTGATGAGCGACCTGTTGGGCGCGGCACGAGGACTGCTGATACACGAGCCGGGGTTGGCATGTATTTTGGGAACCGGTTCAAATTCTTGTTTCTATGACGGCAATGCTATTGTTAAGAATGTTAGAGCCGGTGGTTTTATCTTGGGCGACGAGGGCAGTGGGGCTTCGTTAGGGCGCATCTTTGTGGGCGATTGTCTCAAGGGGTTGGCTCCACACGACCTGTGCGAAGCGTTTTACGATCGCTACGAGTTGACTCCCGACGAAATCCTTGACATGGTATATAATAACCCTGCCGCAAACCGCAACTTGCGATCTTTCTCGTTTTTCCTTGCCGACCACATGGAAAGCGAGTATGTACACAATCTCGTTTACACGGAATTCATGCGTTTCTTTACACGCAACATCAGTCAGTACGACTATCACACCTATTCGCTCAGTATCGTCGGTAACATAGCAGGTACTTATAGCGAGGTTTTACGTCAAGTGGCAACCGATTTCGGTGCGACCGTCGACAAGATCGTTCACAACTCGATGCCCGGTCTGATTAAATACCACAGTTGAAAACCCGAATAATTAATGATAATACCAAAAATATGGCAAAGATAACCAAGAAAATGGCCCTCGATTATCACAGTGAGGGCAAACCCGGCAAGATTGAGGTAGTCCCCACCAAGAGTCATCAATCTCAAACCGACTTGTCGTTGGCCTATTCTCCCGGAGTGGCTTATCCTTGTTTGGAGATTCAAGAAGATGCCTCGGCAGCCTATCGTTATACCAACAAGGGCAACTTAATGGCTGTGATCAGTAATGGCACTGCTGTGTTAGGCTTAGGTAATATCGGTGCGCTTGCCGGCAAGCCGGTGATGGAAGGAAAGGCCTTGCTGTTCAAGATTTTTGCCGGCTTGGATTGCTTTGATATTGAAGTTGACGAGCGCGACCCCGAGAAGTTTATTGCAGCGGTAAAAGCCATCTCACCAACGTTTGGTGGAATTAACCTTGAAGACATCAAGGCTCCCGAGTGTTTCGAGATTGAACGCCGGCTCAAGGCGGAGTGTAACATACCCGTCATGCACGATGACCAACATGGCACCGCAATCATCAGTGCAGCCGGATTGATTAACGCCCTCAAAATTCAAGGCAAGAAACCTGAGGACATTCAATTGGTTGTCAATGGTGCCGGTGCGGCAGCCATTTGTTGCACAAAGTTGTACATGGCAGTGGGCGTGAGGCGTGAGAATATTGTGATGTGCGACAGTCGTGGAGTGATCACAACGTCGCGCACCGACCTTAATGAACAGAAGCGCGAATTTGCCACTACACGTCCTATTACAACGCTTGCCGAGGCTATGAAGAATGCCGATGTGTTCCTCGGTTTGAGTGTGCGCGATGTGGTTACTCGCGAGATGGTACAGTCGATGGCTGCACGTCCCATCGTGTTTGCTCTCGCCAATCCCGATCCCGAAATTGCCTATGATGAGGCAATGGCATCGCGCGATGACTTGATTTTTGCAACGGGACGCAGCGATTACCCTAACCAAATCAATAATGTACTCGGTTTCCCGTATATCTTCCGCGGAGCCATTGACAGTGGTGCAACCGAGATTAACGGAGCCATGGAACTCGCGGCTGTACATGCCATTGCCGACCTTGCCAAACGCAACGTGCCCCCCATCGTGAATGCCGCTTACAAGCTGAACCATATTAAATTCGGTCCTCAGTACATCTTACCTAAAGCACTGGATCCTCGCCTGATTACTGTGGTGTCGAGTGCTGTCGCTAAAGCGGCAATGGACAGTGGCGTGGCCACTCGACCGATAGATGATTTTGATGCCTATCGCAGTGAGTTGCGCCGAGTCTTAGGTTACGACGACAAGTTGTTACGTCGCTTCACCGATGCCGCCAAGCGCAATCCCAAGCGTGTGGTGTTCGCCCAAGCGGATACCGACAACATGCTGCAAGCGGCAGTGTATGCCTTCCACCACGGCACTTGTATACCCGTCCTGCTGGGCAACGAGGAGATGATAGCCAAGCGCGCCGCGCGTCTTGATCTTGACATCAAGGGCATTGAAATTGTTAATCCTCGCCATGACCGCGAGTTAAAACGCCGACACCGCTATGCCGACATGCTTGCTCGCAAGCATCAACGTGACGGTATTAACCGCCGTGAGGCACGAGAAAAGATGTACGACCGCAACTATTTCGGCATGATGATGGTTGAAACCGGTGAAGCCGATGCTTTCATCACCGGGACCTTTGCCGGTGGTGGCAATACAGTGAAAATAGCCAAAGAGGTTATCGGCATCAAAGCCGGCTATCACCACTTCGCGACAATGCACATCGTGAACACCAAGCGTGGCACATTCTTCCTTGCCGACACGTCAATTAACCACAACAACGACACTGATGAACTGGTGGACATCGCCCGTCTTACCCACGAGGCCGTGCGCAACTACGCTCACTTCCCCGTTATGGCAATGCTCAGTTATAGCAACTTCGGCAGCAATCCCGAGCATGGTCCGATAGAAATTCATCACGCCGTTGATGTGCTGCATGAGCAATATCCCGACATAATTGTCGACGGCGAGATGCAATTACAATATGCTATAAATAGGGAGTTGCGTGACAATCAGTTCCCGTTTAACACGCTTAAGGGAAAAGACGTGAACACGTTGATTTTCCCCAATTTGAGTGCTGCTAACACCGTTTTCCAAATGATGCTTGAGTTCGGTGGTGCCGAGGTGATAGGTCCCATACAAATCGGGTTGAATAAGCCTATTCACTTCACGAGTATTGACACGCCGGTGCGCGACATCGTTAACCTTATCACAATGGCGGTGATTGACGCTGCCGTGTATGAGCGAGTTAACAGCGGTGAGATTTCAGCACCACGTCGTCACCGTTCAACCAAATAACTAATTTCCAATAACTATCAGTGTCGGACTTGTTGAACAGCATTCCCGATGCGACCGATAAATTAATGAAAACAAAACGAATTGACAGTTTCCGTGAGCGCCACCCTATAGTGGTCAACTTGTTGTTGATGTTTGTCGCAACCTGTGTACTGATTTACATCGCGTTGCTATTCATCGATGTATTCACCGACCACGGCAGGCAACGACAAGTTCCTGATGTGCGTAGTCTCTCGTTAGGTGAGGCCATCGAAAAGGTTGAAGCGGCAGGTATGGCATGGGACATCAGCGATTCAACACAATACGACCGCAATTTCAAACCCGGTGTTGTGATTGATCAAGATCCTAAGGCAGGCAGTTTTGTAAAACCTACTCGCGCAATATATTTTAAAGTCAACGCGATGCATGACCGAAAGGTCGCTCTACCACGATTGGTAGACATCTCGTCCCGACAAGCCGTTGCCATGTTGCGCACACAAGGGTTTAAAGACATCGTTTTGGATAGTGTCCGAGGTCCGAGCAGCAGTCGCGGTGTGGTGCTGCAAGTAAAAGTTGACGGTCACAGCGTAGCCGACGGGACAAGTGTTCTCGTCTCGTCCAATATCCTTCTTGTAGTGTGTGATGGCTCAATTGACGACACAATGCCCGATACAATAGTGAACTCGGTACTCGAGTCGCTCGAGGTTGCCGGTTCTAATCAACAACAATAAGTTTCATGACCGACGAGTTGCCTATCCGAAGCGACTTCAGCGATCCTGACTTCACCGAAAACGGGCGCGACTATTGGGAACACTACCACTATGAGGTGGAGCCGGGTCAAGACTTGCTGCGCATTGACAAATATCTTGCCGAACGCATCAAAGGAACGTCTCGCACACGTGTACAACATGCCGCCGAGGCCGAGTGTATCAGGGTGAATGGTCGTCCCGTTAAGAGCAATTATCGAGTTCGACCCGGTGACGATATTCGCGTAGTGATGGATCGTCCTCGCTATGAAAACGAAATCGTAGCCCAAGATATACCACTCAACATAGTGTACGAGGATGAAGAGTTGCTCGTTGTTAACAAACCGGCAGGCATGTGTGTCCACCCCGGTCACGGCAACTATGACGGCACGTTGGTCAATGCGCTCGCATGGCACTTCAAGGACAACCCCGACTACGATGTGACCGATCCGCGCATGGGACTTGTGCATCGCATTGACAAGGACACCAGCGGTTTGCTCGTTGTCGCAAAGACACCTCGCGCGAAAACATCATTAGGAGCACAGTTTTTCAATAAAACGACCAAGCGACAATATGTGGCTCTCGTGTGGGGCGAGATGAAAGAGGGAAGCGGAACTGTTGCGGGCAATATCGGACGCAGTCCTCGCGACCGCCTTCTCATGACGGTGTTCCCCGATGGTGACATGGGCAAGCATGCCGTCACCCATTGGACTTTGTTGGAGAATTTGCGTCATGTGGCATTGGTTCAATGTCGACTTGAAACGGGACGCACCCATCAAATCCGTGTCCACATGCAATACATCGGTCATCCGTTATTCAGCGACGAACGCTATGGCGGAGACAAGGTGCTGCGTGGCGTGCGTTCGGGCAGTTATATGCAATTTATTCAACATTGTTTTGAAACTTGTCCACGGCAGGCCTTACATGCTCGCACTCTCGGCTTCGTACACCCGGTTACCGGCAAGCAGATGGATTTCGATAGTGACATACCTGCCGATATGCAGGCGTTAATCGATCGTTGGCGTGCCTTTTGTGCAGGTATCGGTCAATGATGATACTACTACCTATAATACATCAAGAGCGCGATGATTTTAACAACCACCGCGCTCTTGATGTAGCGGGACTGAGAATTGAACTCAGGACCTCCGGGTTATGAATCCGACGCTCTAACCATCTGAGCTATCCCGCCATTGCCGTTTTGCGGGTGCAAAGGTACGTCATTTTTTTTAATTAACCAAGATTTTAACCTAAATTTCGCACAAAAACTTCGATGAAAGGTTACAATAAGAAGCGCAACGGCTATTCGGCACACGAGCAAAGAAACGGCATACCCGTGACTTCAAAATTTATAGTAAGATGAGAAAAGAAGAGATAATCAATAATGTGCGCGAGCGGTTGCATATTTCGCAACTTAACACGATGCAAGAGCGAGTATGTGAAGTGGCAATGGCAGGTAGCGACTTAGTCCTATTGTCACCGACAGGGACGGGGAAGACACTTGCCGTGGCAATTCCTCTACTTGCCACACTGCGTGAAAATGTTGAAGACACACAAGTGATTGTTCTTGCCCCCACACGCGAACTTGTTCTGCAAACGGCAGATGTATTACGCCGCATTGCTCCTAAAGTCAGAATCGTCACACTTTACGGTGGACACGACAGCCACGACGAACAACGCTCACTGACGGTCACTCCGTCGATTGTGGTCGCCACTCCGGGACGATTGTTGGATCATCACACTCGTGGCACATTAAACTTGACTACAGTTCGCCATATCATAATTGACGAGTTTGACAAATGTCTTGAACTGGGCTTCGAGAGAGAGATGAAGCGATTGTTAAAAGCCATGCGCGGTTTGAAACGCAGGTGGCTCACATCTGCAACCTCATTGACTGTTATGCCCGATTTCATCGGTTTGAGTGAAACTGTCAAACATCTTGACTTTACCCGACAAGAGGGCTCACCGTTGCAACGAGTGTCGCAGTGGATTGTCAGTGCACCGGTCAAGGACAAGCTGTCAACATTAGCACAATTATTGCTTTCAATCGGAATGTCACGCGTGATGGTGTTCGTCGGTTACCGTGACAGCGTTGCTCGAGTGACCGATTATCTCAACAGCCATGACATAACCGCAGGTAGTTACCACGGCGCACTGCAACAACATGAAAGAGAAATGGCACTGTGGCGCTTTGCTGCCGGAGCAACACCTGTATTGGTCACGACCGATCTTGCCGCTCGCGGACTTGACATTGAGGCTGTTGACCACGTGATACACTATCATCTGCCGACTACTGCCGATGTGATGACTCATCGCAACGGCCGCACGGCACGAGTCGACAACACCGGCAACGTGTACTATATTGTCGGTCCTGACGAGTATTTACCGGAGTTTGTTGACCACGCGTTGCACTACAACAGCGTCACACAATGCAACTCGATTGTGCCACACGTGGCAATGTTACACTTTTCCTCAGGCAAGCGCGAGAAAGTGTCCCGAGGAGATATAGTGGGTTTCCTTGTTGCACAGGGCGGGTTGAACGCAAGTGAGATAGGGCGCATCTATGTTGCCGACCATTATGCCATGGCAACCGTTCCCGCTTCAAACGTCGCCTCGCTTGTCACTGTGTTAAATCGAGCCAAACTCAAAGGGCACAAGGTCAAAATCACACTTTGCTGACAATCAGCCCTCGAACACGCCTGCCCCTTGACGCACGACAACAGGTTCGTCGCCGGTGCAGTCAATCACGGTGCTGGGGGTTACGCTGCCACGTCCGGCATCAACAACAATGTCAGCCTTCCCGTCAAGAGCCTCGGCAATTAGCGACGGTTCGCTGCGATAATCTTCATCTTTACCCGGAACCGAAGTCGTCAGTATCGGGTGACCGAGTTCGCGTACTATGGCGAGAGCAATTTCATTTTGCGGAATTCTAATTCCAACGGTGCGACGTCCCTTGAAGGCCTTGGGCAACTTGGACAGTGCCGTGAAGATAAATGTAAACGGTCCGGGCAAATAGCGTTTCATCAAGCGAAATTGTGTGTTGTCAAACTTGGCATATTGGGCAACATCACTGATGTCTGCACAAATAATCGACAAGTTGGTTTTTGCACTCTTCATATCCTTGATGGTGCAAATGCGCTCTATGGCTTGATTATTCATCGCATCACAACCGATAGCGTAAACCGTGTCGGTAGGGTAGACCACGATACCGCCGTCGCGCAAACACTCGGCAACGGTCTCGATGTGTCGCATGTTAATGTTATTCTCAATGATGGGTAGTATGTTCATCGATTTTTAACTTTATTCGTGTTTCACAATGCTAACTCTTCAAGGATTTGAAGGTTAGTGTGTTTTTATATCGTTTACCGGATAGTGCTCGTTAATATATCCGCGAGCATAGCGAGTCCTATTCCTTCTTATAACGCCGTGCTATTTCGAAAATCTCAAGTGGCAAGTGACAATAACCGTGAGGGTTCTTGTCCAAGTAATCCTGATGATAATCTTCGGCAGGATAGAAGTTTTCAAGAGGTTTAACCTCAACCGTAATAGGTTTGTTATACCTCAAGGCAAGTTCTTCCATCTTGCTGTTGATGATGTCAAGGTCGGCATCGTTGGTATAATAAATGCCGGTGCGATACTGTGTGCCCTCGTCTTCGCCTTGCTTATTCAACGATGTCGGGTCTATCGCCACCAAAAACATACCTAAAATCGCATCAAGTCCTATACGACCGGTATCATAAATAACACGTACTGTTTCGGCGAACCCGGTTGCATCGGTGCAAACCTGTTCATAAGTGGGTGTTTCGGTAGTGCCGTTGGCATATCCTACAGTAGTATCCACGACACCGCGTAGTTGCTTCATCAAGTGTTCTACGCCCCAAAAACACCCTCCCGCCAAATAAATTTCACTCACTCGCATGAAAAAAAGAGTTTAATAAGTGTATTGATTACGTACGGTGCAAAAGTATAAAAAATCGTTCAATACAAATAATTTTTTGCACAAAATGTTGCGCGATCAAAAAAATAGGTGTAACTTTGCAGTCGCAAACAAGGCAACGAAGTTTGTGATAAATTAGACTGGAAAGATGCCGGAGTGGTCGATCGGGGCGGTCTCGAAAACCGTTGTACGCTTTGCGTACCG
>CALDIF010000013.1 GCA_937901905.1 uncultured Porphyromonadaceae bacterium
GGACCAAGCGGCGTGGGTCTACGACCCACTTGCATGGTCTTTCGAACAACATCGGGTCTCCGACCCGCCTAACCTCTCCGAGGTCATCATCTCTCATAAACCTCTGCAATTCGTGTAATTCGTGAAATTCGTAGTTAATTTCTTGTCCGACCTGTCTGCCACTATCGCCCATGAGGGTGAAATATAGGTAAACGTGGGTGGAGCGCGGCGTAACCTGCGGACAGCAGACGACACCGCGCGCAGCCTCTACAGGAGGCTATATCTCATCATGGCGTGTAGGTGACGAGCAGTGTTAAAATTGTTAAAATACTTGGAAAACGCCAATTTAGATAGTAAATTTGCATCGAAAAAGGTAAAACACCAATAAATTTTAAGCAATGAAAACAACACACACAACAACTGACGAGCGTTCTCGTCGCGACCGCGAGTTTGTCGAAATGTTTACCGACGTGTTACATGAGTTTATACGCAACGGCATCAAGGCTCCGTTCACCGGTGCCGTGCGTTTCACTCTATTGAACGGTAAGCCCCACTATCATGTAAGTTATGAGCGCGCCTATCGCATCGTGTGCCGCATATTGGCGGGTCGTACGTTGCAACTTGTAAATCCCGTGTTGATTGCCATGTGGCACGAGATAGCCGGCAAGGTGCGTGAAATTATAGGTGACGGACAATGTTCAATCAATCGCGCTCTCGAAATCGTACTGCTCAACTGTCGTGCGTCTCGTTTTTTCCTGACCGAGAAGTATGCCCGTCGTCTCGTGTACCACCTGCGCACTCGTCGCGCCAATGCCATCAAGAGTCGCTGTGGCAAGAAGTGAGTAAATGTGCAACACAGTAAAGTTTATCAGCCATGAATTTCATACACAACATTGCCGAGAGCCGCATGGTTCAAATTACGCTTGACTACGATGACATTCTCAACGAGGTGTACAGTCGCAGCGCAATTCACGTCAGTTACAACCCGTCCGCCCCGTTGCTCACTGTCGACAACGCCCGTTTGCTCGAACAGCGCATCGGTGACGCGGTGAAGGAGTTTACGGCAGCCTTGTCGGGCTATGTCGCGTTTGTCAATATCAACCCCAATAGTGACGGAGATAACATCTACATTGTGCTTGCATTGCAACAGGGACTGTCGGTACCTCGCGGGGTGGCATCTGCCATAAGCGATGTGACCGTTAAGGCTTTGTCTTCGCGAGTGTTGTCGGCAGTGTACGAGCCGGAGGGGAACGGCTTGTACACTGCGACGTGGCGTGCTGCCACTGCACAGGTGGCTGTCATGCTGGCACGCGTTGAGCGTGGTGTAGCGGTCGATGCCTATTCGCTCGTTTGAATACCGAGTCCGAACAGTGCGTAGTCGTAGTAAACCGGGTCGTCGGGTCGCAGTCGGCGCAGGACATCGGTAATCTCAATGACGGTGCGAGCGTCGGCACAACGGCGTGTGGTGAGTCCGTACAGGCGTGCTGTGTCCCCCACGTGCACGTCAAGGGGAATGAACAGTTGCGCCGGACTGATTGATGACCACACCCCCATGTCGACGATCCCGTCGTTGCGCACTAGCCATCGCAGTGCCATGTTAATGCGCTTGAGTGCGCTGTGGTCAACATTGACGGGCAGGAAGCGGGCATCTCGCGTACCATTATCGGCACGCGAGATGTCTTCGTTCAGGAGTTTGACTAATGCCCATGCCGGTCGTGGCTCATTGCCCACGCGGTGATGACCGGCATACGCGTCAAGCGACGAGTATCGGCTGTAGATGTTGCGCAAACCGCGCAACGCGTGCTTGAGGTTGCGCGCGAAAAAAGTGCGGTGAATGTTCACGTTGTCATCAAGGTCTTCGTAAGCACCCTCGATGACATATCGTGCCGGTTCTCCCTGCATGAGTTGCAGCAGACGTTCGCAGTTGTTGCATATCATCTTGCGGTTGCCCCACGCGATTGCCGAGGTGAGCATGGCTGTGATTTCGATGTCGCGCAATGACGAGAAGCGTCGCGGAAATTGCACCGGGTCTGCGGTGGCGAATTCCGGCACGTTGATGCGCTCGGCGGCAGCGTCGAGCATCGTTTTTAATGTAATGTCGTCCATCGGCTAAAACAGCGATAACTGTCGCGGGTCGTTATTCTCCTGTCGTGGGCGCGGCAGGGACTCCTGTTCGGGGTCGAACTCCTCCCTCGGCGACGTGGGTGGTGACGGTACGAGCCAGTCAATATCGTCAAAGTCAGGAGTTTCGACACGCACTTCTTCTACCGCCGGTGTCGTTGAGGCAGCGCGGTTGCCCGCCTCGGCAGTGTGTGCGGTCGGCACGTCGAAGTCTATGTCGACGAGAAGCATATCATCAAGTGGTCGATTCGGTTCCTCGGGTGTCGGCTCGGCTGCACTCATGTCGCTTTGTGGAGATCGTGCAACGGTTGTGGCGTTGTCGCCGACCGACACTGCGGCGGCATCATCTGTCTTATCAACTGTAGCAACAAGGTCAACGCTCGTTTCCCTTGAGGCGCGATGTCGCTTGTTGTGTTGTCGCTTGTTGCGTCGTCTTTCATCAGCGTTGTCGCTTGCTCGAGTGCCGGCATCTTGTGCTTCGAGCGTTGAGGCAAGGTCATCACGCTCCATCAGCGCGGCTGCAAGCCGTTGTTCGACTTCGGTTCGGCGTTCTTGAGCCTCGCGAGTGGCTCGCATCGCTTCGCCGGCTTGTTGCTCCGCCTCGCGTGCCACTTGTCGGGCGGCAGCCAACTCCTGTTCGAGACGGATGACGTCGTTGTTGCGTTGTTTCAAGCGGCGTGTCAAGTCCTCATTCTCGTTGTGCAGTTGCAACTCGCGTTGTTCTTGCATTGTGGTGTCGCGGTTCAACTTGCGTTCAAGTTCCTCAATGAGCGTGGCTTGTCGTTTTATCTCAACACGTTGTTGCTCAATCTCTGTCGCTGCCACTTGCAGTTGCTCCGCCCGGTCATCGGCTTGCTGTTGAACTGCGTTGAGTCGGTCGGCGGCTTGTTGAGCACGTTGCTCGGCAGCCGCGGTCGCTTCGCGTGCTGCCGTGGCATCGGCAATCGCTTTATCGGCTTTGACCATGCGAGTGTTGGCATCAGTCAGCCTATTGTTGAGTTGCTTGATTTGTTCGATGCTATTGTCCAATTTCTCGCCCGTGTTGCGCAAGTCGTCTTCGAGCGCGGCTTTCTCACCGGTCAAGCTGTCGATAACTTGGCGCAATGCCGCTATCTCCTTGGCTGTGCCCACGTTGCCTGCAGTGCGTGCTTCAAGAGCGTTGCACTGTTGCTTGAGGCTATCGCGTTCGCGTTGAGTGGCAAGCAGTTGTTCCTGCAGTGAGGTTTGTAATGTGGAGAGGTCGTTGGCTCGTTGTTGCTCGGCTGCAAAGCGAGCTTGCAATTCGGCAAGTCGCTTGGATTGAGCAGCGAGTTCATCGCTGTTGGTGAGTTCGCTCACCGGTGTTGCCTTGATGACGGCAATGAGATTATTAATCGCTTGTTGCAGGTTTTCGGGCATCGGCTCTTCGCCGGTTACGGTCTCGCCGGCGGTGACTGTGGTCACAGTGTCGACCGGCGACACTGCGGTGCTCGTGGAGGCTGCAGTGCGATCGCCGGCAGTGGCGGGAACTTGCCGTTGTTGTGTCACGCTTGCTGTGTGGAATGGGTTGGCAAGTGGCAACGCCGACACGTCGCGGTCAAGAATGTCATCAAGGTCATCGCCGTGACTGTCAAAGCCGAAAGCGCGCTTCAAGCGGTCAAAAAATCCCATATTGAGTACTCTGATGAGGGGTCAGTTAAATAAAGTGCAAATTTTGCAAAAATAATCGGAAAAAGCAAGAATATTTTGATCTCTCTACCAAAAATATGCGGTCTATTCACGTCTGTCTCTCCCAAATCCGCGTGAATGGGTGTAAATTCCCTACCGCAGCCCCCGACCGCAAGTCGGTAGTGATGTCAGTTTGAAGTGTCGACATAGACGCGTGCAACGCGCGGTGACACGCCGGTGAGCACCTCGTAGGGTATGGTGCCGCGTGCCGTTGCAAGTGCCTCAATGGGAACGTGGTTGCCGAACACCTCGACACGGTCACCGACCCGAACGTCGGCAGGCGCGTCGGTGATGTCAATCATCACCGCGTCCATACACACGTTGCCTACCGTGGGACACATAGTGCCGGCGACCCACATTGATGTGGCTCCGCAACCGTATCGGCGGTCGTAGCCGTCGGCGTAGCCGATGGGTACTGTTGCGATGCGCGAGCGGCGTGTGAGCAAGCCACGACGACCGTAGCCTATCGTGGTGCCGGCTTCCCATTCCTTGATGCTGATAATAACGCTGTTGAGCGATGCCACCGGTCGCAGGTCGTCCTCGCTGCCGTCAAAGACGGTGCGTATGCCGTACAGACCGATGCCGAGTCGCACCATGTCCATCTGGTAGTCGGTGAAACGCATGGTGCCACTGGTGTTGAGCACATGGCGCAGCAGCGTTCTGCCGCGCAATGCACTCTCGAGCATGTCGGCACATCGGGTGAAATAATCCAACTGTGCGAGCGTGTACTCATCGTTGTCAACATCGTCGGCAACACTCAAATGGGTGAAAACGCTCACCGGTCGCAGTACGTCGGTGTGATGCAGCAATTCGGTGAGTTCGCGCAGTTGGGTGTCGGTGAAGCCCAGGCGGTGCATGCCGCTGTCAATCTTGACGTGAATGGGGTAGGGCACATCGCGGAACGACTCGGGGCGATAATGCTGCAAGTCGTGCAACAAAATGTGTGCTTGTTCGATTGAGTATACCTCCGGCTCGAGGTTGATGTTAAACATAGCCTCGTGGTCGCTCATGTTGGGGTTGAGAACAATGATGGGTATTCGCGATCCCAACGCGTTGCGCAGCGGTATGCCCTCATCGACGGCTGCCACGGCGAGATAGTCGATGCCGCCCTCGACCAGTCGCTGAGCCACGCGCAGCGCGCCGGTGCCGTAGCCGTCAGCCTTGACCAGCGCGAGGGTGCGCGTGGTGGGTTTCAGGCGCGACTTGAACACGGCAAGGTTGTGAGCCAAGTTGTCGAGATTGATTTGTTCGATAGTCCGAGTTTGCCGCGCAGTGGACATTGTCACTATTTGTCCGTTTTGCGGTATCATGCTCTCGTTAACGTTCATTGTTCCAAGTAGTCTTTAATAATCGGTGTTTCAGCGATGTAAGGGTATTCGGCAATGAGGTTGTTTACGACAGTGCGAGTATCGCCTGCAAAGCGGCCGGCTGCCGCGCCACCCATGCCGAGCGGACGGTGAGTAAGGCGACGGCTCACCCGTTCGCAGCGCGCCACGGCTTGCACCGCGCGGTCGTCCATGTAGGCACCTTGCAACACCTGCCACAGGTAGTCAACGGCAACATCGCTAGGGTGCAACATGTCGGCGGCGTAGAAGCGATAGTCGCGCAGTTCGTCGGTCATGATTTCGTAGGCGGGGAAGTAGATGCAGTCCGTGTCGTTGCACACGGCATCGGCACCGACACGCAACACCGCTTTGGACAGGGCGTTGCGGTCGAGACCGTCGGCAATGTGACGTATGGGGCTGACGGTGATGACAACGCGCAATCGCGGGTTAAACCGGTGCAAGCGTTCGAGTACACGCGACAACTCATCGCTCACCTGCTGCACCATCATCATCTCGCGTGTGAACAATCCGGACGGTTGTTTGTGACAATTGGCAACCACGCGTCCCGTCGATTTAAGGCGATAGACTATAGCGGTGCCGAGCGTGAGCGTGAGTAACTCGCAATCGGCGAGAAACTCTCGCGCCTGTGTCACGCGTGCGTTCATGCGCTCAACGGCAAGGTCTTTATCGGTCAGTGAGAAACGGGAATGGAAGTCGTAACTGTTCCACACGCCGCCGTGCTCCACGAGGTCGCGTCCCTCAACCGGAGTGCCGTCGATGATGCGGTCTACAGCGGCTCCGATGCTCAACGGATTATAGAGAGTGCCGGTTGGCGACACCATGACCCGCATCAGTGCTTGTCGCATGCGAGTACCGATGTTGTCGCTGAAGCACGAGCCCATCAGCAGCACACGGTCGCTGTGACCGAGCAAATCGTGGTGTTCTCTTACCCTTACCGTTGTCCTGAATTCCATCGTCTGACAATTTGAGACTGCAAAGTTACAATTTTAACCTGAAATATCACTCATGTGTATCCGATTCGTTGCGGTCACAACAACGGCATGAAACGGCGTATATACTCGGCGGTGAACATCAGGCAGGTGTTGTGTTCCATTCGTTGCCTCAACGGTGCCATGCCCGTTGTCTCCACGTGGTCGCGACCGTTGGTCAAGATGCCGTGCACCACATTGCCCGACATCACCGGGCAACCGCTCGAGCCGTGAGTGATGCGGTCGGCAGTGATAATTGTTTGGTAGCCCTCGTCATTCACGTCGCCGGCGATGCACGATGTGTCAACGCGATAGGCGCGTTCGCCGTTCCACTGATAACACACGATGTCAAGGCTGTCGTTTCGCCCGGCATTGACATCGGCTATAACGAGGGGGCTGTGCAATCCCTCGACGGGATAGAATGCGAGGTCATACCCCGTGCGGTCGGCGGCCGGTAATTGTCGTGGTAACCATCGGTCGTAGTCAAGCGGATAGTAGCGTCCGCCGGCTGTGCGGGCATAGCAACGCTTGTCGGCATCAAGCACGTGACCGGCGGTGACCAAGTAGCCCTCAACGCAAAATGCTGTGCCGGCAAAGGACCGCTCATCGCCCTCGCGACGATAAACGGGCATGACATAAATTGATAAATTGTCCATGTCACACATCAAGCAAATTGCGTGCCACAGTCCATGCGAGCAACACTGTCAGTGCTATGATGGCAGTGACAGGATGACGCACGATGCGAGCGAGGCGGCTCTGTGGCGGTGCAACCAATTCGCCCACAGCGAGCAACACCAAGCCCACAACGAGCACGGGCAGCAACGCGTTGTAATGCAGTGCACCGGTCACGTCACCGTGAAACAGCGAGTGGGCGGCACGTTGCAAGCCACACCCCGGGCATCGTATTCCCGTGAGCGTGTATAGCGTGCAACGAGGAAACCACATGTTCGAGTCCGACGGATCAAACATGTAGTAGATGACGGCAACGCTCACCGCGACAACAAGTGTCACGCCAATGACAAGCGTGCGACGCATCACATCATCAACAACGAGACGAACGGTTGGGAAATTATGCCGAGTACGATAGTGGCGATGCACCACCATGCGCTCACCTCGCTATAATGCTCGGCTGCCTCGAAGTCACCGTTGTAGTAACTTGTCGACACCTTGGTGCTGTAGATGATAGCAACGATGCCAAGCGGCACGCAGCACAGCAACATTGCACCTATTGCCCACGCGAGATTGGTGGGTGGCATTGGGGGTAACGCAGCCGGGTGTTGAGTCTGTTGCGGCGCGGTCTGACTGCCGAAGCGCGTTTGCTCAAACCGTTGGGGCTGTTCGGGCACATCGGGTATGACGGGGGG
This sequence comes from uncultured Porphyromonadaceae bacterium, assembly GCA_937901905.1. Classification (GTDB taxonomy): domain Bacteria; phylum Bacteroidota; class Bacteroidia; order Bacteroidales; family Muribaculaceae; genus Sodaliphilus. The sequence continues at coordinate 7,486 of CALDIF010000013.1, forward strand.
CGCGACCGCGGGGACATCGGGCTCTGCAGGCTGTCGGGCAGCCGGTTGTGACTCATCGGTTGGCTCGCTCTCGGGTTGCGGCTCGATAGTTGGCTCGCTCTCGGGTTGCGGCTCGACAATCAGTGCTGCCACTTCGGGCACTTGTGACACGGGTAGCCAATCGGGCATACCGGTACACCACACATAAGCATCGGCATGTACGCCGAGCGTCTTGAGTTCATCGAGTGACAACGGACCGTGTTGTACACCGTCTTGATTAATCCAAAATTGTTGCATATTATCTTGTTTACAGTTAGTTATTCGGGTTGATGAAGACCTGTCGCCTCACGCGACGATAAAGCAGCGTCTGCACGATGCCGCGCGTGGCGAGGAACACAATATATGCGAGCCACAAGCGGTCGTTGCCCCAAGTGGCGGGAGACAGCCAAAACACGGCAAAGAACACGACAAATGCCACAAGCACGGCAACGAGCATGCCACGGGTGCGTGTCATGCCGATGTAGATGCCGTCCCACACGAATGCCGCCATTCCCGCAATCGGTATCAGCGCGCACCACAACCGATATTGCAACGCGGCTTCAATCACCGTGATGTCGTCGGTCAGCAATGAGAAAATACTTTGAGGAAAGGCATACGCCACGGTAAACACCGCTGTGAACACCACTCCCCACAAGAACAGTCGCTTCACCGCCAATGCGAGCCGTTCGTTGTCTCCCTTGCCACAGTACTTGCCCACGATAGCCTCACCGGCAAATGCCACTCCGTCGAGGAAGTAACTGTAGAGGGTGAACATCTGCATTATCAGTGCGTTGACGGCAAGTAGCAAGTCGCCGCTGCGTGCCCCTACTGCCATGAAGAACAGCATCACCACCATCATCAACGCGCTGCGCACGAAGATGTCGCCGTTGACATTGAAGAACTTGCGCACATCATCGTGGCTGAGAGCCGTGCTCCAGCCCAAGTAGTGCTTGAGCCAGCCGTAGCGACGTGCCATAATCCACGCGCTGTAGCCCAGTCCCAACCACTCGGCAGCCACGGTTCCCACCGCGATGCCGGCAAAACCCATGTCGAAGCAGTACACAGCGATGAGGCTGATAATGATGTTCAACACGTTCACCACGACCGACACTGCCATAGCGCGGTAACTGTCTTGCATGCCCAGCAACCACCCCTTGACAGCCATCATAACCAATAGGGGCGGTGCTCCCCAAATGCCGATATAGTAGTATGTCATGGCGAGACGGCGCACGTCGTCGCCCGGGCCGATTAACCACAAGGTGAACACTTGCAACGGCACTTGAAACAACAGTATACCCAAGGCGATTGCCAGTCCCAATAGTGATGACTGTTGCAAGATGCGTGCCTGTGCCATGCGGTCGCCCGTACCGTAGGCTTGTGCCGTGAGTCCGCTCGTTCCCATACGAAGGAAACCGAAGTTCCAATAAATCAAGTTAAACATCATTGCTCCCACCGAGATTGCACCGAGGTAAGCCGCTGCACCGAGGTGCCCGGCTATTGCAGTGTCGAGCAGCCCGAGCAGTGGTATAGTGATATTGGCCACTATTGCCGGTAATGCTATTTTATAAATCTCGCGGTTCAATGTTTGTAGAACTTAAAAAGGCACTTGCCACAAAAGTACAAAAAAACTTTATTCTATGCAATGTCCCGAGGCTCTCCTCAAAGTGACGACTTTGCAAAATTACAAATTGACAAGTTGGCAAGCCCTCAGGACTTGCCAACTTGTCAATTTGTTGTGATGTAGGTTGAACTGTCAAGGTTAATCATTCGTCGGGGTGAGCGAGAATGTAAGCGATGATGACGTTAGCATCAGCCGCGTTCACCTTGTCATCGTTGTTCACGTCGTACTTCTTGTTGCCGTCGCCATCGGGGTGAGCGAGGATTTCGGCTATGACGACGTTAGCATCGGCCGCGTTCACCTTGCCGTCGCCGTTCACGTCAAGCGGATTGATGCTTTCAAACTCGACAGTCCACTCCTCAACGTCGAGAGCCGCGTCGTTGTCACCGATGTAGAGCACCGCACTACCACCGGGGACGGTGTAACTCGTTTTGGGACGCTTAAAGGTTTGCGAACTCGCATCCCAATACCAACTGTGTTTCGCTGAGTCTCTCGTCATAACCCATTGCTTCCAATTCTCGGTGAGATAAAAATTCCAACCGCTGTCGTCGTCTTTGTCGCCCTCGTAAGGCTCGAGTTTGTAAATCTCGCCCGGGGTGAGTCCGGTAAGGATAACACCCAACTCGCAATAGTTGACGGTTCGGTCATCGAGTTTGGTGGTCTTGAGCACTTTCTTGTCAATGTCGTAATCGGTCACGAGGTAAGCGTCAAGACCGAGACCGATGTAGTCGACGGAGTTGAGGTAGCAACTGACGGGCTCAATCTCGTGTGTGGCACGAATGAACGGGCGCAACTGTGAGGCGTATTCGCCGTCGTACATATCCCAATCCATCGCGTCATCGTAGATGGTGGCAAAGTGCGTATTATCAACGTAGAACTTGAAGTTGTCAGCATTGTGGTCAAAGATCGCGTATTCGAAAGCTGACACCGGATACAGGCTGCTCGGGGTGAGGATATCAACCTCGGGGCAATTGGCCATATTGGCGAAAGCAAGTTCACCAATGTTAAGAACCACATCGAAACTCAAGGGGTGAGTGACAGCACAACCGTTGAAAGCGTTAGCACCGATGGAGAGGATTGTTGAGGTGGAACCGTTAAAGTTAATTTCCTCAAGGTTGGGGGTGTCGGCAAACACGCTGTCACCGAGTGCCACCATCAGGTATTGCTTACCGGTGACCCTGTCGGTCTCGACAATGTCAAAATCAAAGCCGGTGGCTTTGTGAATGTTGGGGTGGTAGACATAAGTTGCCCATCCGTCAAAAGAAGTCTCTTCTTCGGTCTCGGGATCGGTGTATGTTCCGCTCGCATTTGATATGACTGTCATGTGGTAGTAGTTGACATCATAATAAGTGCTATATACAAAGTCGTAAGCACCCGCCTCAACCGTGTTTGATGTGAAGATAGTCTTGTACTGCTCGACATTGCCGGTCGGGACTAAGACTTTACCGTCGTCATCGATGCCGGCATGCTGGAAGTTCTCGGGCAACTTTGAGAACGGTATGTTCAAGTCAAGTTCTTTCATGCCGTAGCATGCGCCGGCAACATGATTGCCTATAGTCGTCACCGAACTCGGGATAATCAAGCGCTCAATCTTATTGCAATTCCAGAAAGCATACGGGTCAATAGTCTTCAAGCCGTAGGGCAAAGCGACCGTGCCGGGCAAATTGGCGTATATGAACGCGCGCTCACCGATGCTCGTGAGTTTGCCCTTACCGAAGTTGAACTTAGAGAGTCTGTTACTGCTACCGGCATTGAAAGCACGTGTTCCGATGGTCTCAATGTTGGGCAAGTCAACGCTCGTTAAATAAAAGTCGCTATATGCGGCGTACTCGTTAATAGCACTCACGAGCCAACCGCCCGTAATAGAATGTTCGACAGTGCCTCTTAACGCGTATTCGCCGATTTGCTTCACGCCGTAGTTCTTGCCATAATAGGTTACCGTTGTGGGAATCTTGAAGCTACCGGTAATGTTCGACTCGGAGCCGTACAACAACTTGACGTAGCCGTCCACAGCGGCGGTATTGCCGTCCTCGTCGGTGTAGTTGTCCGAAGCGTTTTGAATCACGCTATAGTATGCCTCGCCGTAACCGTCAAGTGACCGGTGGAAGTCGTAAGACTGCAGGTTGTCGGGATTGCACGCTTTAAATCCGTCCCAACCGGCACTCTGGTAGTTGCCGCCCTTCATGTAGGGCACGTGCAGGTTGACATTCGGTACAATGGTGGCATAGTTACTACCGAAGAGGAAACTCATGCTCGTTACCGTGCCGGGAGGAGTGTCAAGGTTGATATATAAGTCGGTCAGGTTAGAGCAACCGCTCACGAAGTTACCCGAGCAAGACGTTACCGAACTCGGGATTACGAGCGTCTTCAATCCGGTCGCTGCGCCGAATGCGTAGAAACCGATAGACGTTACACCGTAAGGTATCTCCACTTTTTCTTGCAGTTTGGAGCATCCTTGGAATGCCCAACCGTCAATGGTGGTCAGTGTCGCGTTATCGGGGAATGCAACGAGGCTACGACCCTCGGGCTGGCGAACCAACCTCTTGTAATCCTTGCTGTAAAGTGTGCCGTAATAACTTGTGTAATTAGCATTCTCAGCATCGGCAACAATCGAAATCAAATTCTTGGCATAGTCGGCGGCATAATTGAATTTGGTCACCGAAGCCGGGAAGGTTAATCTGGTGAGCGGAGTGTAGGCTATCATTGAAGATCCCAATTCCTTAACACCGTTCATGATAGTGAAATCGGTGAGCTTTGAGCAACCGTAGAATGCCTGATAGCCGATAGAGTTAGTACACCTAACAACCGCTTTGGTGACATTGGTACAGTTCTTGAAAGCGCGTTCACCGATGTCGGTAAGGTCGGACACAGCACTCAAGTCAATATTGGTGATGGCCGTATTGCCGGCAGTACAATCGTCGGCAATACGGATTATGCGGAATCTAAGATAGGAATCGTATGTTCCGTTTGTCGGTCGGAAATCGGTTGTAGAACCGTTAACACCGGTAATCACCATACTGCGGCGTGTTGATGAGTATGCGCTATAGTCAAGCTGATCCTGTTCATCAATACAACCATAAAACCAACGGTCGTTGGAGTAGTAGATAGGGATGTCGTAACAGATGTTATCGGTAACGACCGATGAGAACATGGTGAAACCGGTCAACTGCTTGTATTCTGAGACATTCTTGTCACAGCCCTTCGGGATATGGAGGGTCATGTTCGAGTTACTCGGGAAGTTGTTGTTGTTGATAGCCGTCGGGTGCAGGCTTGAGAAGTAAACGTCCTGAAGTTTGGTACAGCCCAAGAAGATGTATTGATACATCGTTGTCGTCGAACTGGGAATATGCACCTCGGTAAGGTTGGAACAGCCGTTGAACGCGTAACTCATGATGTAAGAGACACCCCATTCGATGCTGACTTTTGTAATTTTCGTGTTGTTCCTGAAGGCTTGATAGCCGATGCTCATTACACGATAAGTTGTACTGTTGTCAGGATTGGTAATCTTACCGGGGATGAACAGCGAAGTTGCCGACACACCGTCATTGCTCACACCGGTTACCGTAGCATTATTACTGCCATCAACGACTTTATAATGTAGAGAGCCTACATCAAACTCAATGTCAGCAGCACCGGCGACAAAGCCGATTGTTGACATCACTGTGAGAAACAGTAGTAAAATAGTTTTCTTCATAATGGTTGAAATTTGAAAACAACATTAATTGGTGTAAATAATGTGCAAAGTTAAAAATAAATCTGATAAAGCACAAAAACGTACTCAAAAATTCTTAAAATTCTTAAAAAACATGCGCGACAAAGTTAGAAAAGTTATAAGAAGTGAAACGTCTTCTTTCTCGTTAGCCACATAATGATTTTTTATGCGTTGAGGTCGGGATGTCTCACTTTGGCGGCGAGGCATTCAAACAGGTTATCGTTTTGACAATATGATTTATCGTTTTGACGATATGATAAAGTTCAATCTGTGTGAGGTCGTTTTTCGAGAAAAAGACGTACGGGGTGTAGCGCAGTTAACTGATAAGGCTCCAATCGTGGGTCTTGTCGAAAGTGAGGTGAATTTCGCGGTCAAGGCGTGAGCCCTCGGGCGACGTGAGTTGCGGGTCGTGTTCGAGCCACTGTTCGGCATCATCGCGCGCTATGGTCACGATGGGACCGTCGTGACTGAGGTCTGCCACTCGCAGGTTGAAAGCGATGCCGCTCTGCATCGTACCCTCGATGTCGCCGGGGCCGCGCAGGCGCATATCCTCTTCGGCTACTACAAAGCCGTCGTTAGTGCTCGTCATGACCTGCAAGCGATGGCGCGTGTTGCCACTCAACTTGTTGTGCGACATCAAGATGCAGTAACTGCGTTCGGCACCGCGTCCCACGCGACCGCGCAGTTGATGCAATTGCGATAAGCCGAAACGCTCGGCGTTCTCAATCACCATGACTGTGGCGTCGGGTACATTCACACCGACTTCAATAACCGTTGTTGCAACGAGTATGTTGGCGACACCGGTGGCAAACAATTCCATTTGGCGGTCCTTCTCGGCGGGTTTCATTCGCCCGTGTACCATGGCAACACGGTAGTGTGGAAAAGTCTCGCACATCATCTCGTAGCCTCGTTCCACGGCGAGCAAATCAAGTTTTTCGTTTTCCTCGATTAGCGGATAGACGATATAAGCCTGTCGCCCCTCGGCAAGTTGGGTGCCAATGAAACGGTTAACCTGTTCACGATTGTCGCCTGTTCGCATCACAGTCTGTACCGGTTTGCGTCCCGGAGGCAGTTCGTCAATGATGCTCACGTCAAGGTCGCCGTAAACGGTCATTGCCAAAGTGCGCGGTATGGGGGTCGCCGTCATTACCAGCACGTGGGGTGGGGTGGCACTCTTGCCCCACATCTTGGCGCGCTGGGCGACACCGAAGCGGTGCTGCTCGTCTATCACCGCGAGCCCCAAGTTGCGCCACTGCACCGTGTCCTCAAGTAGGGCATGGGTGCCTATCAAAATTTGCAACTCGCCTGACTGCAGGCTGTTATGGATTTCCTCGCGAGCCTTCTTGCGCGTGCTGCCGGTGAGCAACGCCACCTTGATACCGAGCCTGCCCGCCCACTCGCTCACCGTGGTGTAGTGCTGTCCGGCAAGTATCTCGGTAGGTGCCATGATGCACGCCTGGTAGCCGTTATCGAGTGCCAACAGCGCAGCCATGAAAGCCACTATCGTCTTGCCCGAGCCGACATCGCCCTGCAGCAAGCGGTTCATCTGGCGACCGCTACCCATGTCGGCGCGCATTTCGCGCAACACACGCTTTTGTGCGCCGGTCAGGTCAAAAGGTAACACGTCGCGGTAGAAGGTGTTGAACAGGTCGCCGACCCGAGCGAACACGTTGCCACGCACTCGCTCGTTGCGCCCTGTCACATAGCGCAAGATGTTGAGTTCGAGCAAAAACAGTTCCTCGTATTTCATCGTCAACTGTGCGCGTTGCAGTTGGGCTGCATCGTGGGGCATGTGCATGGCGCGTATTGCCTCGGCGCGGTGCATCAGTCGTCGGTTGGCAATTACCGATGCCGGTAACACATCAGGCAACGCTTGCGCTTGAGGTGTACTGAGCGCGGTTGCAATTAATTGTTGCACAACGCGTTGTGTAATATGCGCATTGGTGAGACGTTCGGTGAGGCTGTAAATGCCGTGCAATCCTCCGGCACTCGCGCGACTGTTGTCGGCGGCATCGACCTCGGGATGTATCATATTGACCTTGCCGTTGAACTCGCTCGGCTTGCCGAACAGGACGTACTCGGTGCCCGTGTGTAGCGTGCGAGCCACGCTCTTGGCACGGTTGAACCACACCACCTCGAGTGTCGCCGTGCCATCGGTGAATAGTGCTTGCAAGCGCATGCGTGCTCCCTCACCGTGGGTGGCAAAGGAGATGAACCGCCCTTTGAGTTGAATATAGGGCATGTCGGCTGTCACGTCCGCAACGCGATGTATCGTGCTGCGGTCGATGTGGCGAAATGGAAAATACATCAGCAAGTCGTAGTAAGAGGCAATGCCCAACTCGCTGCGTAGCGTCTTGGCTCGTTTGGGTCCCACGCCGTGCAGATATTGTATGTCAAGGTCGCGCAGGTCAGCCATTTTGTCGTGACTTGATGATAGCCTCGGCTGTGGCGAGGTCAATGTGATGTGTGATTTTGATGTTGCTCGGGTCTCCCGGCACGGTGACGACTGTTCCACCGGCGGCTTCAATGACCGACGCGTCGTCAGTAAGGGTGTCGTTGTAGGGCACGAGGTCGAAGTAGGCGTGTCGCAACTGCATCGCGTCGCACCCTTGGGGCGTTTGCACTGCAACGAGTGTCTTGCGGTCAACGGCGACTGTAGCGGCCCCGGTGACGCGTCGCACGCTATCGGTGAGAGGTACAACCGGTACAGCAGCGTGGCGACTGTCAATCACCGCGTTGCGCACTGTGCGTATCAATGCCGGTGTTGCCAACGGTCGCACGGCATCGTGCACGAGAACCACATCACCGACTTGCATCGCGCCGGCAGCGTCAAGCCCGTTGTACACGCTGTGATAGCGAGTGGCACCGCCGGTGGCTACACTGTGGGGCACGGTGACACGGTGTTGTGCCACGATGTCGCGCCACGTGTCGTGCTGGTCGGCGGGCAGCACCACGATGATGTCGTGGTCAACGTCGCTGAGAGCGTCGTGCATGGCAAGCACGCTGTGAAGCATCACCGGTAATCCGGCGAGTGACACGAATTGCTTGGGCACAGCCGAACCGAATCGCGTTCCGCTACCGCCGGCGACTATGATTGCAAACGTTTTCATAATTATAAACACACGGTTTCGAGGCCGCAAATTTACTAAAATCGACTGAATATAACAAAATAAGAAGGAATTTCTCGCCGAAATTCCTTCTTAGGTTTCAATAGGTAGAATTTTTAAGGTGAAAAAGATTGTTTTAGGTTTACGCCTGCAAATGTAGTACCATTTTTCGGACTGTGCAAGTGGGTTGTTCATTATTTTCGCGAAAATGTAGAATTTTTAACACTTGCAATCGTTTTCATTGACTTGCAGTCGCAAAAATGCCGGCTTTTCGCGCTGCCGAGGCGGTGTGCTTGCCCGTGTACCCGACCCCTATTGCTCGCGCTCGTTGTATCTTCGCTTAATCCCGTTGTCCTTGCCGCTCACCCTCATCGTCATTACCGAAACAGGTAAGAGCCGGGTGTTGCGATTGGCTTAGGTGCGGCGGAAGCGTCACCATGTCAACTTGTTGCAACTTGTTGGGCGGTTTTCTTGAAAAATTGATATATTTTTAGTAACTTTGCACTTTCGTGAAAATATAAATTATCATTAACGTATAGCAAGCCAATCTCTTGCAAAACCCGATTCATATAAAAAGATGAAGCAAATTTTAGCCTTGATGTTGTGTGTCGCAGCGGTGTTTCAAGTTGCCGCAGTGCCGGCCAATCCCATGACGCGAGTCATGTCGAATGCCGATGGGACGACGGTGACGTTGCGTCTGCACGGCGACGAATTTTACCATTTTACTACCACGACCGATGGTTACACCGTGCTCAACGAGAACGGCAGTTATGTGTATGCCCGTCGCGACGGTTCGCGTCTTGTGTCAACCGGTGTTGTCGCTCATGATGAGGCGGCACGCACGGCAAGCGAGTTGTCGCTCCTCTCGATGTTGACACCGCGTCTCACCGACCGCGATGCCGTTGTCGCTTCGAAACGAGCCCGTGTACAACGCGATGAGGCGCAGCGAGTACAAACGATAGATTATGCCAAATTCCGCGGACTGATAATACTGATAAATTTTACCGATAAAAAATTTATTGGAGACAACCCGCAAGCGTTGCACGATGCCATGGTGAATACTCGTGGCTATACGGGTTACGACAACACCACCTTGGGACGCTTCACCGGCAGTGTGCGTGATTACTATTACGACAACTCCAACGGTAACTTCGACCCCGTGTTTGACGTGGTGGGCCCTGTTGAAGTGAATTATGCCTCAACCAGTGGCAACAACAGTTCGCGCAGCATTTTCCAAGCTGCAATCAATGCCGTTGACAACGAGGTCGATTTCTCGAAATATGACGCTGATGATAACGGAATTGTAGACATGGTTTATTTCATCGTGGCGGGGCACGGCTCCAACATTGTCGGTAACAACTCGTCGCTATTATGGCCCTATAAGTCGAGTATGCTATTCGGTGCCGCCAAACGTTTTGACGGCAAGCGGCTTGACGTGTACGCCTGTTCCACCCAGTTGATGGGTGGCGAGGACACCGACTACCTTGACGGCATAGGCACCATTTGCCACGAGTTCACCCATGTGCTCGGTTTCCCCGACCTGTACGACACCGATTACGAGAAAGGTGGGCAGAGTCACGACCCCGGGGATTGGGATGTCATGGCAGGTGGCGGTTATAACAACTACTCGCGCACCCCGGCAGGTTACTCGCTGTTCGAGCGTTATACTTTCGGTTGGGCGACTCCCGTCAGGCTCACCGAGGAAGGAGAGTATTCGTTGCCCGTATTGGCGCATGATAACACCGGCTTCATGCTCACCACGCCCGTTGACAAGGAATATTTCCTGCTTGAGAATCGCCAGGCGGTCAAGTGGGACAGCGCGTTGCCCGGTCATGGCATGATAGTGGCGCGTGTGGACAGCACCAACGTCAACGTGTGGTACAACAACAATGTCAATATTGACCCGTCGCATAACTATTACGAGTTATTGCGTGCCGGAGGCGGCACCGAGGGCTCCCTCGCGAGTGATCCCTTTCCCGGCACCGGGGCTATACGCATGATAGACAACTCGGGCATCGTGACCGGCTCGCTACGCAGTCGGTCGGGCGAGGACAACGACTTTGCCGTGTTTAACATCACCGAGTTGACCGGCGGTGCCGTGTCGTTCAATCTCGTGAGCAGTGAAAAAGTCAAGGCAATCGAAGAAGACTTTGAACTGATGCCCTTGTCTACAACAACCACGTCGACCGGTGTGGAAGGCAGGTGGGCGACATGGTCGTTTATCAAGTGCAGTATCAACGAACCCGAAGAGGGCACCGGCGAGGGGACACGTATGTGTTCGCTAATCACATCGAGTGCAATGACCATGACCTCCGATGTGCCGTATGTCTTGTCTATAGTGCGTGCCACCGCCTACAACACCTCGTCCACGGCTGCCAAGTTGCGTCTTTACTACAGCATTGACGAGGGCAAGACCTGGAAAGATGTTCCCAATCACACAGTCACCGTGCCCGGCAGTTCGGTCGCGAGTGTACAATGGATAATGCCCTCGCTCGACAAGCCCGTGAGGTTGCGCATCAACATGACAGCCGGTAGCCGTGTTGTGTCGGCTCCGCTCAACATCGATAACGTTCGCCTGTATTACAGCAGCAAGATAGATGTTGACGAGCCTCTTGAGGGAGATGTCAACGGTGATGGCGATGTGAACGTGGCCGATGTCAACATTGTGCTCAACCTTATCTTGCAAGAGGGTTATGACAAGTCGGCAGATGTGAACCATGACGATGCAGTCAACGTTGCCGATGTGAATTACATATTAAGTATCATTTTAGAGGACAGTTAAAAAGCAATGATGATTGATAAATCGATTATAGCCGCTGTGGCGGCACTTTGTGCGCTCGTGGCGAGTGCCGTACCTGCCGAGCAACGTCCTTTCACTGTTGTTCAGCCCGATGGCATGCCGGTGACCTTGACCCTCAACGGTGACGAATTTTATCATTTTATCACCACGACCGACGGTTACACCGTGGCGCAAGATAAAGACGGGGCGTACACCTATCAACGTCTTGACGGAGAGCGTCTTGTCTCGACCGGTGTTGTCGCTCATGACAAGAACGGTCGCACTGCAACCGAGTTGTCGTTATTGACGATGCTTCTCGCTCGCCAAACCGACAGGGCTGCCGTCAATCTCGCTCACGAGCAACGCGCCATGCGCGACGGCTCCCTCAATAAAAACGGTCGTCGTGTCGCTGCCAAGCGCATTCCGGGTGCCGACTTTGCCTACGACCGTTTTCGCGGTTTAATCGTCCTCATCAACTTCAACGACAAGCAGTTCACCAACGATGCCGATTTCTATGACAAGATGGTGAACGCTGTGGGTTACAAGGGCTTTTCTCACAACGGTCAATATAAGAGTACCGTGGGCAGTATGCGCGACTACTTCAACGCGCAGAGCAATGGAGTGTTCAGTCCCACCTTTGACATCGTGGGACCTGTCGATGTCGACTACAGTTGTCTTGATCCGCAGGGAACATCGGGCGATACATTCGGTGTCTTTACTGCGGCACTGACCGCTCTCGACGACGAGGTCGATTTCTCACAATACGACACCGACAATGACGGTTACATTGACATGGTGTACTTTATCGTTGCCGGTTATTCGTCCAATTACGGCGGCAACAACAGCGGTTACCTGTGGCCCCATGCCTATTACCTCATTGACTGGACCGATAGCGGCTATGCAACGTTCTCACTTGACGGCTGCACTTTTTGGCGTTATGCTTGTTCAACCGAGATTTACGGTTGGGAAAATTACGGATACACCACGCCGTTGGGTATAGGTACGATGTGTCACGAGTTCAGTCATGTGTTGGGCTTGCCCGACTTGTACGACACCGACTACTCCACGGGTGGTCAGAGTGTCCACCCCGGCGAGTGGGACTTGATGGCAGGCGGAAGCAGTGCCAACGAGGGGCGTTTGCCGTGCGGTTACTCGATTTGGGAGCGTTACACGCTCGGTTTTGCCGAGCCCCAAGTGCTTGATACGCCGGGGGCTTACACCTTGAACGAGTTGCAGCGTTCGCGCCAGGGTTATCTGTTGCCAACGACCAACGACAAAGAATACTTCTTGCTGGAAAATCGCCAGCGAACGGGTTGGGACGCGGCATTGCCCGGACACGGCATGGTGATAGCTCGTGTTGACGAGAGTAATGACAGGGTTTGGGAAGATAACACTGTCAATGCCAATGCTTCGCGTAACTACTACGTCCTGTTGCATGCCGACGGCACCGATGCCACCGGTGCCGGAGTACCATTCCCCGGCACCGGGCGTGTCAAGAAGGTAACTAACGTGACGAACCCCAATTTGCTCACTTGGGACGGTTCGTTCAGCCAATATGTCATCACAGGCATCACCGAGACCGGTTCGACCATCACGTTCAACGTTGAGGAAGACTCGTCAATCACGAGCGTTGTCGAGGATTTTGAGACTATGGGCGAAGTGACGGCAGCAAGCGCGAGCGGACTCAAGGGTCGTTTTGCAACGTGGTCATTCTCGAAGACTTACAACATGGAATTGCCCGGCGAGGACTATGGCAACGGTCAATATGCGGTGTCGATGGTGCGTCCGAGCGCGATATCGATGACAACCCCCATCGACTGCGCCATGTTCAGAGTGTCGGCGAGAGTGTATGTGACTGCCGGTTCCGACACCAAATTGCGTCTTGCCACCTCGACCGACGGTGGTGAAACGTGGAACGATGCGGGAGATGTCGTTGCACCTGCCAAGCAAGTGTCCACGGTGTCGTGGAGTGTCGATATTGACGAGCCGGTACAACTGCGAGTGACCATGATTGCCGGCAGTTCGCAGCTCAATGCTCGCACATGGATTGACGACTTGACTATCATGTACACCGGTGACATGCGCGAAGTCTTTAATGTGTTGGACACCAATCGCGACGGCAGTGTGAACGTGGCTGATGTGAACGTGGTGTTATCGTTGATTTTGGCTGAGCAGTACGAAGCGATAGCCGATGTCAACAACGATGATGCGGTCAACGTTGCCGATGTCAATGCGATACTTGCATATATTCTTGCAAACTCTTGATATAATGGAGATTGTATATTACGATAATCACATTGTAATAGCAAACAAGGCGGCAGGCGAACTCGTGCAAGGCGACGAGACGGGTGACATACCGTTGGTGGAGATGGTTCGCGAGTGGATACGCGTGAACTTTAACAAGCCCGGTAACGTGTTTTGTAACTCAACCCACCGCATTGACCGTCCCACATGGGGCTTGGTCGTGTTGGCGCGCACGAGCAAAGGGCTCAGTCGCATGAGTGCGTTGTTTCGTGCCGGTCAAGTGCACAAGACCTATTGGGCTATTGTCAAGAACAAACCACCAAAGGACGAGGACACCCTCATCAACTGGGTTCACCCCGTGCAAGAGGGTAATTTCACCGAGTGCTCAACTATCGAAATGCCCGGCGCGGTAAAAGCCGTGTTGCACTACAAGGTCATTGCACACAGTGAGAGTTTCCACTTGCTGGAGATACAACTGATGACAGGTCGCAAACATCAAATTCGCACTCAACTCGCCTTTATCGGTTGTCCCATCAAGGGTGACATAAAATACGGCTATCAGCGTGGCAATCCCGATCGCAGCATCTGCTTGCAGGCTCATCGCTTACAGTTTGAGCACCCCGTGAGCCACAAGTCAATCGATGTCACGGCACCGCTACCCGAGGGCGATCCCTTATGGAAAATCCTTGCCGATGCCATTCCCACCGAATTGAGGACCGACGGTGTGATTGAAGATTGAAACAACGGCGTGCCGTTATCGAGCAATGTACTATAAACATCATGTGTTGAAGTGCTTGTCACTTCAACACATGAATATAAGTAAAATAAAACCTTATGAACGAAACCGAAACCACAAAAAGCATTTCACCCTGGTGGTGGATTCCCACGCTGTACTTTGCCGAGGGTGTACCCTATTTTGTTGTCAACAACATCTCGGTGATGATGTTCACCAAGATGGGTGTTCCCAACGGTGACATGTCCTTTTTCACCACGTTGCTCTATTTCCCCTGGTTTTTGAAGGGCATTTGGAGCCCGATAGTAGATGTGGTCAAGACTAAGCGGTGGTGGATTGTTGCGATGCAGATATTAATGACCGCGATGATGGTATTGCTCACCGTCACCCTGCCCAAACCCGATGCGGCGATGGTAGCCGCCGGGCAGACGCCTATCAGCATGTTTACCGTCACGCTCGTGTTGTTTATCATCGCGGCATTTGCCAGCGCCACACACGACATCGCTGCCGACGGCTATTATATGTTGGCTCACAGTCCCGGCAGTCAAGCGGCATTCATCGGTGTGCGCAGTGTCTTCTATCGCGTGGCATCGGTTTTCGGTCAAGGAGTGCTTGTGTTAATCGCCGGCGTGATAGAAACGAAAACAGGCAATATTCCCGTGTCATGGCATATTACAATGGGAGTGTCGGCAGCCATCTTTGCCATGATTACCCTGTATCACACCTTCAAGTTGCCGTATTCGCCCGATGATGTGCCCCGTCGAGGCAGTGCCTCAGGCACCTTGAGCGACAACATGCGGGAGTTGGTCAACACGTTCAAGACCTTCGTCAAGAAGCCCGGCGTACTGCTCGCCATCGCATTCATGTTGCTCTATCGCTTGCCCGAAGGGTTCCTCATCAAGTTGTGTCAGCCATTCCTTGTTCACTCGGTTGAGGAGGGCGGTCTCGGCTTGCCCACCGAACTGGTCGGCACAGTCTACGGTGTGTTCGGTGTAATCGCGTTATTGTTGGGTGGCATTTTGGGCGGCATCTACTCTTCACGTGTCGGCTTGAAAAAGTCATTGTGGGTAATGGCGGCGTGCATGACCTTGCCTTGCCTCACTTTTGTCTATCTGGCTATTGCCCAGCCGTCTAACGTGGTCATCATTACCATCGCACTGTGTATTGAACAATTTGGCTATGGCTTCGGTTTCACGGCTTACATGTTGTACATGATGTACTTTAGCGAGGGGGAATTCAAGACATCTCACTATGCCATCTGCACCGCCTTCATGGCATTGAGCATGATGTTGCCCGGTTTTGTTGCCGGTTATATCCAGGAAGCAATAGGTTATGTTAACTTCTTCTGGATGGTGATGGCGTGTTGCTTTGCAACATTGATTGTAACCTACTTTGTTGATAAAAAGATAGATCCGGAGTACGGGCGCAAGTAATCTCAACAACCCGATTAAACACAATTCGAATATGAAGAAATCAATAATACTTATCGTGGCAACAATGTTTGCCATGCTGGTGTCGGCTCAAGTAAAACCCGGCATCGAGGTGTTGCGCGACAACGGTTTCAAGCAGTTGCAGGGCAAGCGCGTCGGTTTGGTCACCAATCCCAGCGGTATAGACAATAACCTCAAGTCAACGGTTGATATTCTCAACGAGGCCCGAGGAGTGCAACTGGTGGCACTCTACGGTCCCGAGCACGGCGTGCGAGGCAATGCACATGCCGGCGATGCCGTGAGCAGTGGGGTAGACCCGAAAACCGGCATTAAGGTACACTCACTGTTCGGTAAAACACACAAGCCTACGCCCGAGATGCTTGCCGGTATCGACGTGTTGGTGTACGACATTCAAGACATCGGTTGCCGCAGTTACACCTTTTGCAGCACGATGGGTGTGTGCATGGAAGCGTGTGCCGAGTGTGGCGTGGAGTTCATGGTGCTTGATCGCCCTAATCCCCTGGGCGGCAACAAGGTGGAAGGCTGTCTTGTCGAGCCGGGCTACACGTCGTTTGTGAGCAAATTTGCAATACCCTACGTTTACGGACTCACGCCCGGCGAGTTGGCACGTTATCTCAATGAGGAGGGGCTCACCACAAGCAAGGCAAAACTCACTGTAATCCCTATGGAGGGTTGGACGCGCGAGATGAAGTTTCGCGACACCGGCATGCCATGGGTGTTGCCCTCGCCCCAAATTCCCACACCCGAGAGCGCTTTCTTCTATCCCCTGAGTGGCATTATCGGCGAGTTATACATTTTCAATACCGGCATAGGCTATACCTTGCCGTTCCAACTGTTCACCGCCACTTGGGCCGATGCCGACCGAGTGTGTGATGCCATGAACGCGTTGCACCTGCCCGGACTGAACTTCCGTCCCATTAATGTCAAGCCGTTCTTTGTAACGTCAGTCGACGTTAATCAAGAGAAGAAGGAGGTGCACGGTGTGCAAACCTACATCACCGATGTTGATGCGGCAAACCTCACGTTGACGCAATTTTACTTCTTACAGGTAATGCACGAGTTATATCCCGATGTGAAAATTTTCGAGCAAAATCCCAAACGTTACAACATGTTTGACAAGGTGTGTGGCAGTAAGGAAATTCGCGAACGTTTCACTCGTCGTTATCGTGTTGAAGACATTGCCGATTATTGGAATAAAGACAACGAGAGTTTCAAGGCTCGTTCGTCACGGTATTATCTCTATTGACCGCATCTCTTGTTTCAACCGCTCGCGCCCGTTGACGGGTGCTACAAGAAATTACGATGAAATACAAGCAATTCATAGCAAAAGCGAAAGATATTGTCGGCAATGACCGCGTGTACACCGATGAGTTGCGTTGTCTCGCCTGGGGCACCGATGCCGGTTTTTATCGTCACTTGCCGCGTGTGGTCGTGCGCAGTAAGGACGAGCACGAGGTGAGCCGTCTGCTCATACTCGCGCGCGACCTTGGTTTGCCGGTCACTTTTCGTGCTGCCGGCACGAGCCTGTCGGGGCAGACGGTGACCGACTCCATATTGATTGTTGCCGGGAAAAACTGGGAAGGCTACCGCATCTCGTCCGATGCGTTGACAATTACCCTGCAACCGGGTCTCATCGGTGCACGCGTTGACGCGTTGCTGGCTCCTCTCGGTCGCACTTTCACCCCCGACCCCGCCAGCAAGAACAGTGCTATGGTGGGCGGTATAGTGATGAACAATGCCAGTGGCATGAGTTGCGGCACCCATGCCAATAGCGACAAAATGTTGGTGTCGTTACGCATAGTGCTTGCCGACGGCACGGTGCTTGACACCGGTGACAGCGAGAGTCGTAAGAGTTTTCGCCTGACTCACCCCCACATTATCAAGGGTATAATGGACTTGCGCGACCGCGTGTCGGCGAATAGTGCCCTTGTTGAGCGCATCAAGCGCAAGTACTCGATCAAGAATGTCACGGGACTTAACTTGTTGCCGTTGGTGACCTACAACGACCCCTTTGATATTATCGCTCACCTGATGGTGGGTAGCGAGGGTACGTTAGCATTCGGGAGCGAGTTCACGATGCGCACGGGGCACCTGCACAGTCACCGTGCAAGCGCGATGTTGTATTTTGAAAAAATGCGCACCGCCTGCGAGGCTGTCGTCGCCATGAAGTCGGGACCGGTGCATTGTGCCGAGATGCTTGACCGCAAGTCGCTCGCCAGCGTGGGCGACACGACGGGCGAGAACCTCACGGCAGTGCTCATTCAGACCTTTGCCGACAGCGATGATGAATTGCAAGCCAATATCAATAGCATCAAGGAGTTGCTTAAACCTTACCCCACTGTCGTGCCGGCGCGCTTCACGAGCGATCCTGCCGAGTATGGCGAGTATTGGAAGATACGTAACGGCATCTTTCCCCAAGTGGGAGGCACGCGCGAGCCGGGTACAACGGTGATTATCGAGGACGTGGCATTCCACATTGAGGATTTGCCCGATGCCACCGAGGATCTCGCGCAAATGCTCATTGATAACGGTTATGATGACTCCTGTATATACGGTCATGCGCTTGAGGGTAATTACCACTTTATCATAGCCCAATCGTTCGAAACGCCCGAGCAAGTGGCTCGTTATCGTAACTTGATGGAGCGCATTGTCGCGCTTGTCGTTGACAAGTATGACGGGTCGCTCAAGGCGGAACACGGCACCGGTCGCAACATGGCACCCTTTGTGCGCCACGAGTGGGGCGACGAGGCCTACGAGGTGATGAGAGAGATTAAGCGTCTGTTTGATCCCGATAACTTGCTCAATCCCGGTGTTATCTTCAACGATGACCCCGAGTGTTACATCAGCGACATCAAGCCAATGCCGCTTGCGAGTGATGCTGTGGACAAGTGTATCGAGTGTGGCTTCTGTGAAGTGAACTGTGTCAGCAGCGGTTTTTCACTCTCATCGCGTCAACGCATCATTGTCAGGCGCGAAATTGAGCGACTGCGGGTTACCGGACTCGACCCCGAACGTCTCAAACGTCTCGAGCGCCAATACCGTTACTTGGGCGAGCAAACGTGTGCTGCCGACGGACTGTGCAGCACCTCGTGCCCGATGGGTATCAATGTGGGCAATCTCACCCACGAGTTGCGCGCCACTGCGGCGGCACCGGGAACATTGACCCGGCGTGTGGGAGACTTCGCCGCACGTCATTTTGCCGGAATGCGCACCACGCTCAAGGGTGTGCTTTACCTTGCCGATTGGGCTCACACGGTGCTCGGCGATCGTGTCACCGCTGCCGTGGGACGCGCGATGCACGGTGTGGGACTGCCACTGTGGACACCCGCGCTGCCCGGTCCGACCTCGCTCCACAAGTCCGATGCGACTTTCCCCGACAAGATAGTGTACTTCGCCAGTTGCCTCAATCGCACGCTAGGACATTCCGGAGGTGTGAAGAAAGATCTCGTTGATGCTGTGATCGAACTTATGACTCGTGCCGGAATTGAGGTTATCGTGCCTCAACACATTGACTCAATGTGCTGTGGTATGATATGGGAAAGCAAGGGCATGCCCGACATTGCCGACCGCAAGACCGCCGAGTTGGAAGAAGCACTGCTTGAGGCGAGTGACGACGGTCGCCTGCCGGTGGTGTGCGATCAAAGCCCCTGCCTGCATCGTATGCGACAGCACTTCACAAGGCTCAAACCTCTTGAACTGCTCGAATTCATCCATGACAACGTGCTTGATCGACTTGACATCAAGCCCGTTGACGAACCTGTTGCCGTGCACCTCACATGTAGCACGCGCTTGATGGGTATCGCCGATAAGGTGCTGGCAGTCGCACGCCGTTGCAGCAATAATGTCGTTGTGCCCGAGGGCGTGGGTTGCTGTGCCTTCGCCGGTGACAAGGGATTCACACACCCCGAGTTGAACGAGTACGCGTTGCGTAACTTGCGCGACGAACTTGTCAAGCATGGTGTGAAACGCGGTTATAGCAACAGTCGCACGTGCGAAATCGGACTCACTACTCATGGCGGAGTCCCTTATCAAAACTTGATTTACCTTATTCTCGAAACATCTGAATAATGTCAAAACACTCTTCCAAGGCAACTTCACGCAGCAATGCGACAACTGCTGTGGCCCCTGCCGGTGCAACCAAGTCATCGAGATTGTTGTCGCTTGATGTGTTGCGTGGTATCACAGTGGCAGGTATGCTACTGGTCAACAATCCCGGTTCGTGGGGTAGTATTTACGCCCCGTTGGAGCATGCCGAGTGGATAGGCTTGACCCCGACAGACCTCGTGTTCCCGTTTTTCGTCTTCGTCATGGGCGTGTCAATGGCATTCTCGTTGAGAGCATTCGACTACAAGCCCTCGGGAGCAGTATTGTACAAGATTATCAAGCGTACGATAATTTTGTTCCTCATCGGTTGGGCTGTGGGATGGTTCAGTCACCTGATGTACGGTTTGCACCGCGGCGACCCGTTTGCCGTTGCGGTCAATAACATTCCCACTATTCGCATACTCGGAGTGTTCCAACGTCTCGCCTTGTGCTACCTGTGCGGCTCGTTGATAGCGATAAGCGTCAAGCACAAGTCTTTGCCGTGGCTCACAGCATTGATACTGACAGGTTATGCCCTGTTGTTGGGCTTTGGCAAGGGGTATGAGTTCTCGCTCGATAATATCATCGCCCGGGTTGACAATGCGGTGTTGGGCGAGAACCACATGTACCACGAGCGCGCTTTCGGTGAGAAAATTGCCTTTGACCCCGAGGGGTTGTTGAGCACAATCCCGTGTATAGCCCATGTGCTCATCGGTTTCATGACAGGTTTGATGCTGTTGCGCATCAAGGATAATAGCGAGCGCATGCAGCAGATGCTGCTGTGGGGGTTTGTGATGATGCTCGTCGCGTGGTTGCTCGGTTATGGTATACCGGTAGGCAAAAAGATGTGGAGCAGTACGTTTGTGCTCGCCACATGCGGCCTTGCAATGAGCGTGTCGGGCTTGCTCACTTGGGTAATCGATATCAAGGGCAAGAACCGTTGGTGCCGTCCGCTACAGGCATTCGGTATGAACCCCCTCGCCATATACACGCTAGGTACAGTGTTGGCAATAGTGTTTAACACCGTGACCCTCTGCCATGACATCAATGGCAAGGCTGTGACAGTCCATAGCGCGATATACGACGGTTACTGCGCTCTCATGGCAGATAAGGCAGCATCGGCATTGTTTGCAATTACCTTTGTGGCAATTAATTACATCGTTGCTCACATCTTGATGAAGAAGAAAATATACATCAAAATTTAGTTTGGTGTCATTAAACTTGTTAATTGCCTATTGTCATGGAAATTAATAACGGCATAGTAAAACTTGTGCGCACTCTCGAGGCAAAGAAGCATCGTGACGAGGAGGGTTTGTGGGTTGCCGAGGGCACAAAGTGTGTGCGAGACACTTGGGGCTCGTTCGCCTGTCGTTGGCTCATCTGCACGCGAGCGTGGTTTGACCGATGCGGTCGTGCCGAGTATATGCCTTACACGGTGTTTGCTCCCAAGTCGCAAATGGCGCGTATGAGTCAATTCACGACTGCGAGCGATGTTATTGCTGTTTACGAGAAGCCCGATGTGCAACTCGACAACGATGAGGTTAACCGCAGTATAAACATTGTGCTCGACAATCTGCAAGACCCCGGTAATCTTGGGACTATCATCAGGCTTGCCGATTGGTATGGTATCAACAACGTCTTTGCATCGGCAGGAACAGTCGATGTGTTCAACCACAAGGTCGTGCAAGCCACGATGGGGGCGATTGCGCGTGTCAAGGTGCATTATGCTGACCTTGAAGATTTGTTTGACGAGTACGGGCACTTGCCGGTGTACGGCACCTTTCTTGATGGTGATAATATCTATGCCTGTGCCGACGTGCATGCCGGCAAACCGTGTTTCGTGGTGTTCGGCAACGAGGGGCAGGGTATCGGTCGTCAAGTGGAGGCGCGTGTGACGCGTCGCCTGACCATTCCGGCAGCGCGACGAGTGGGGCAACGCAGTGAGAGCCTCAACGTGGGGCTTGCCGCCGCGATAACCATCAGCGAATTGATGCGTGACACCTTAGGTTGACCCGGCACGGAGCACGCCTTGGTATGAATACAAAAAAAATTGGATGTCTCACGACAGCCAATTCTCAATTAACCTTAAATCTAATACCATGAAAAACTTTCACTGCAAAGGTAGTAATTTTTGATGAATTCGTGTCAACAACGCAGTGTTTTTTTGCTTTTTTTGACGTAACAGACCGATTTTTATGAGATTTTCAACTGTTGAACAGGTGGCGAAAGGCATCTTCGACGCTCCCTGCGGTAGTTTGAAAGTTTAGTGAAAACAATTTCATTTGTTTTCTTGATACGTTTTATAAAATATTTGTATTTTTGCGTCACAGTTACAATCGTTATATGGACATCGCCTTTTTGTTATCCGGATATTTCAAAGGAACAAGCAACGTTTCAATAGATGTGTTCGATGCTCAAACATTGAATGCAGTCTATGCGAATGTTGTCAATGCCATGACCTCTCATTTTGAAATTGAGTTAAGCGTGCTGCAGGCATTAAGTTATTGTCTGTATGAGGTGATGGATAACGTTCATGTACATTCCGGCAAGCCTTTGGGCACCGCAATTACATACTTCGATAAAGATAGCGAAATCCTGCGAGTGCTTATTGCAGACGACGGGATGGGAATTAGGGCATCATTGGCTGAGAACGAAATATATAGTGATATTTCCGAAACCGATGCCCTTAGGATATGTTTGCAAGATTCTGTAACCGATGGTAAAGGCATGGGTTTTGGTCTGTATACTACCGCCAAACTTATCAGCATGATCGGAAAAGAGTTTATCTTGCATTCCGGACATTACAAGTTGATGATTAAGGACGGTGAGACCACCTGTGTGGAAAATGGTTTTTGGCAAGGTACTCTCCTTTATATGGAGATAGGTACTGCCAAAGAAATAGATCCCGGCCAAGTTGTCGACCACAGGGTAGATGTGGCAGAGGAATATAACGAATTGTTTGTGGAAACTGAAGAATTGGAATCGCTATGGTAGAGTTTAAGTTTATAGAATACGGAACGGATTTCGGCACCCGTGATATGGGCAAAAAACTCCGCGAGAAACTATTGCCACTGATTAAGGAAGGTGACAAGGTCGTCCTCGATTTTACAGGAGTTAATGTCGTGTCTAATTCCTTTGCCGATGAATGTATCGCTAAACTGCTTTTTGAGATGCCCTTGGAAGAACTCAAGCGTTGTACAACTTTTCGCGGGCTCAACCCCTTAGCCGAACGAAGCGTGTTGGTGGCGCTTCGGCGACGTTATAAATATCTTAAATCTTAAAAAAAGAGGCGGTTTATTGCATTGATTGCATCGCCGTTGCTCATGACTTTCACTGCCTCACCGCTGACCATTCGGGTGAGTGGAGATTTCAGTGAGATTTTCAACTGTTGAACAGGTGGCGAAAGGCATCTTCGACGCGCCCGACTTCAACAATCTTGATATTTTGTCGTGACGTGTCCACCCCCTTGAGATTATTGCGAGGGACGAGTATGCTCTTAAACCCGAGTTTGGCGGCTTCGCCGATGCGCGCCTCCATGCGAGTCACTGCACGAATTTCGCCCGACAATCCCACCTCACCTGCCATACACACCGAGTTGTCAATCGCCATGTCGACATTGCTGGACAGGATAGCACTTATCACGGCGAGATCAAGAGCCGGGTCGGCAACGCGTATTCCGCCGGCAATATTGAGAAATACATCTTTTTGTGCCAACTTGAAGCCCACGCGTTTTTCGAGCACGGCGAGTAGCATGTTGAGTCGCCGTTGGTCGAAACCCGTCACCGAACGTTGAGCCGTGCCATAGGCTGCCGTGCTCACCAATGCCTGCACCTCAATCAAGAACGGACGTGTGCCGTCGATGGTGACCCCGATTGCAGTGCCACTCATGGCTTGGTCTCGTCCCGACAGAAGCATCTCGCCGGGGATTGTCACCTCGCGCAAGCCGTCTTGTTTCATCTCGTATATACCTATCTCGCTCGTATTGCCGAAGCGGTTTTTGATTGAACGCAAGATGCGGTACAAGTGATGTTGGTCGCCCTCGAATTGTAGCACTGCATCTACGATGTGTTCCAGCACTTTGGGACCGGCTATGGTGCCCTCCTTGTTGATGTGACCTATTAGAATGACCGGTGTTGCTGTTTGCTTGGCGTAACGAAGAAATGCCGCCGCACACTCGCGCACTTGGCTGACGCTGCCGGCTGCACTCTCAAGAGCATCGCTCGCGATTGTCTGTATTGAGTCGACGATAATCAAGCCCGGTGGGTCGGCATTAATGGCAGTGAAAATTGCCTCAAGTGAGGTCTCACACAACAGGTAGCACTCGCAATCCAGGTCGCTACGGGCGATGCGGTCGGCGCGCATGCGCAGTTGTCCGGGGCTTTCCTCGCCGCTGATGTAGAGTACGCGCCTCGAACGTATGCGCAGCACGTTTTGTAAAACCAATGTGCTCTTGCCTATGCCGGGCTCGCCTCCAATCAAGATTATAGACCCCGGAACAAGACCACCCCCGAGCACGCGGTTAAGTTCGTTGCTCGGCAACTTGATGCGCGGTAACTCATCGCTCTTGATCTCACCCAACTTGACCGGTACTGACGTATGCCCGCCACCGCCGGTGATGCCCGGCAACGACTTGCCGGCACGTTCTCTAACCGGCTCTTCTACCATCGTGTTCCACTCTCCGCAATGAGGGCAACGACCCACCCACTTGGGTGACTCGCCGCCACAATTCTTGCAATAGTATGTAGTCTTGGTTTTAGCCATGATATTTTGTGTCGGTTTCTTGCGGATATTTTTGTGTCAGAGGGCACGCATTAAATCCTCGTAACTATACCACTTGTTGTAGCCTGCGGCAGGCACTCGCTTACACGGCATCGCCCCGTTAATCACGTCGAAGGTGAAGCCGGCAGCCTCGCTCACACTGCGAGCCTCGGCAAGCCGTGCCTCGCGGTTCGGACGACAGTCGACACGCCGATAGTCGCGTAAACCACATGCACGGTTGCACCGGCTGCAATCTCTTTGAGCATATACCCTCCGCAGCCCGAGATCTCGTCATCGGCATGTGGTGAGAGTATCAATATCTTTTTAGCCATAGTATTACAGGCGTTTCAACAATTCGGCTTTAATTTCGGTCGCATCGTCAATGCGGGCGACAAGTTCGCCGTTGACGATGATGAACGATGTGGGCACATGATCAACCGCGTAGGACGACACGACGCGACTGTTAACTCCGTCGGGCTCGTAGACGGTAATCCACGGCAAGTTTTGTGCTGCCTGTCGCCATAGCACGGCATCGGTGTCAAGACTCACTTGATACACCTCGAACCCCTTGCTGTGATGCGACTCGTACACCTCGTTGATGACGCGATTAAGAGCGGGCGAGAACGGCCGGTCATACATCGTGAAGTTGAGCAACACGACACGATTGCCCGTGGCGACCTCTTGCAGGTCGTGGCTCAAGGCACGATAGTCCTGTAATTTTATCGGCAATAAGGCAGTCTCGGTTACCTCGATGGGGGTAGCCGGAGCCGTGGCTGCCTGACGGCGGTGTTGAGCATCCAACAAGAGGTTTACCAAATAGGCTGTGCGAGGATCTTGCTTGCGGTACTCGTTGAAACTGTTGGCAACGGCACCGATGATGCGAATATCCCGGCTGTCCGACGGATCGAACAAGGGCTTGCCCCCCACCCACTTGTTGATAGCGTAGTAGGACGACATGGAAAGCGGTTCGGCTGCAATGTCGTGAGCCAAAGCGTCTTTCCATGCCACAAAGTCACCGTTGGCGGTGTCGGTCGTGGCAAAAGTCATTGCCTTCTTGTCGATGTTCATCATGCGCACGGCATCATCACTGCCACTCAACTCATAGTCAACTCCGAACCGCTCTAACGCTGTGTTAACAACAATGTGCTCGAGACTGTCAATGGGGAAACAAATTTGTTGCCCGTCAATGGTGCGCAAGCGATAAATGGCGGGGAAACGCGGCGATAACACCTTGATTTGAAACTCGCCGTCACCTGTTGTGCGCACAGTGTCAACGATGTACCAAAGACCGTCGGACGACTGTTCCAACACGAGTGCTGTCGAATCGCCACTGCCGGCTATCGTGCCGCTAAGTTCGAACTTACCCTCGCGAGAACATGCCGCCATCACAATCATGGCAGCAACAATATATAACAGTTTTTTCATTGCTCGTTATCTCATTTATATTGTCGTGACTCAATCCAGCCCCCGATTGCGCAGCAAAGCGGCTGCCGTGGGCTCGTGACCGCGGAATTCTTTGTAAAGCGTCATGGCATCTTCGGTGTCACCCGCCTCGAGGATTAGGCGGCGATAGTCGTCTGCCACACGGCGGTTGAGCGGTCCCTCGTTCTCGAAGCGTTCATAGGCATCGGCCTCAAGCACCTGACTCCACAGGTAGGTGTAGTATCCGCAACTGTATTGGTCGTTGTCGAAGATGTGCTTGAAGTAGGGACTGCGGTAGCGGAATTGAACCATAGACGGCATGTGCAACTTGTCGGCAACTTGCTTTTCAAAAGCGCGAATGTCAATATCCTCGGTCGTGCCACTCAACTTGTGCCACTCGATGTCGAGCAGTGCCGCTCCGACCAACTCGGTGGTCATGAAGCCCTGGTTGAACTTGTGGGCGGCGATAATCTTGTCGACCAAGTCTTGCGGTATCACCTCTCCGGTCTTGTAATGACGGGCATAGTTCTTGAGTATCTCGGGAACGAGAGCCCAGTGCTCGTTGATTTGTGAGGGCATCTCAACCAAGTCGCGGTCAACATTGGTGCCTTGCAGCGAGTGGAACGGTGCGCGAGTGAGCATGCCGTGGAGAGCATGACCGAACTCGTGGAACACTGTTTCCACCTCATCAAGCGTCAGCAAGGATGGCGTGTCGTCGGTTGCCGGTGTCAGGCTTGCCACGTTGTAGATGATGGGACGCACCACCTCGCCCTTGTAATTGTAAGATGAGTTGAATTCGCTCATCCATGCGCCTTGTGCTTTGGTAGCGCGAGGATAGTAGTCGGTCATGAACACGGCAACATGCTCGCCGTTCTCGTCCGTCACGTCGTATACCGTCACTTGAGGATTATACTTGGGAGCGTCTTTCATCTCGGTGAAGTTGAGACCGTAGAGCAGATGTGCCGCATAGAAAATACCGTTGCGCACCACGCTGTCGAGTACGAAGTAGGGGCGTACGTCGTCCTCGCTGAGGTCGAATTTCTCTTTCTTCACCTTCTCGGCATAGTAATAGTAGTCCCACGGCTCAACCTTGAAGCCCTTGTCGTGTGCATCAACCCATGCTTGCATGTCGGCAACCTCCTCGTCAACCTTCTTGATTGCCGGACGCCACAGTTGCATCAACAGGTTTTCGGCGCGCTCTACGGTGCCCGCCATCACCGGTGCCACGGCATAGTCGGCAAATGTGTTAAAGCCCAATAATTGTGCCTTGTGTTGGCGTAGGCGTATTATCTCGTTGATGATTGCACTGTTGTCGTGCTCGTTGCCACGGCTTGCTGTGTTGGTGTAAGTCTCGTACATCTCGCGTCGCAACTCGCGGTCATCGGCACCCGAGAGTACGGTGAGGCGAGTGGAACCGGTGGCGGTAAACGCCCATTCACCGGCGTGTCCCTTGTCGCGAGCGAGTGCAGCGGCATCGGCGATGGTCTGTGCCGGCAGGCCGGCAAGGCGAGCCGAGTCGGCAATGTAAATCACGTTGTCGGCAATTTCGACCATCACGTTATTGGTGAAGCGCAGCGACAACTCCGATTGGCGTTGGTTAATACTCTTGAGGCTGTCCTTGAGGTCGGCAGTGAGCAGCGCGCCAGAACGCACCATGCGGTCGTAGTATTTCTTGGTCAAGCGACGCTCAACGGGCGACAGTTGCAGGCTGTCGGCGTTGTCGTAGACTGCCTTGATGCGGGCAAACAGGCTGTCATTAAGCATCACGTTGTCGTGGTGGGCTGTGAAACGCGGCGATAGTTTCTCGGCCAACTCGTGCATCTCGGACGTGTTGTCGCTCTCGACAAGTGCCATGAAGACGTACTCGACCTTGTTGAGTATTTCACCGCTGTTGTCAAGAGCAAGAACGGTGTTGGCAAAGTCGGGGGCTGCCGGGTTATTGACAATCGAGTCTATCTGCTCGTTTTGTTGCTTGATACCTGCCTCAAGTGCCGGCTCATAGTCGGCGTAAGTGATGCGGTCAAAGGGCGGAATGCCGTAAGGCGTGTCGTACGGCTCCAAAAACGGATTGGCGTGATTCATCTTGTCGCATGCTGTCGGGACAAGAGCCAACGCTCCTGCCGCGAGGACAACTGATAAAATTGATTTTCTCATAGGGTATGAATGTATATTAATTGATTTTGTTGTCTTATGGAAGATTGTATTCAAACTTGACGATTTGGGAATAATGGTCGCTGGTGACCGACTCACCGCGCTCGTAACTCACCGCACGCAAGTCGCCGCGATAGAGCACGTGGTCAATGTGGAATAAGAAACGGTCTTCGCGATAGGTGTTGAGATAACCGCGGTGCAATTCGCGATAGGCATCGTGCATGTCGTCTCCGAGGATAGTCCGATAGCACCACGAGGCGGGCGTGTCGTTGAAATCACCGCACATGACGAGGTCACCGCCTGACATGTCAATGGCGGTGCGTATCAATTGTGCCTCGCCGGCGCGTTGGACATACGCGTTGAGCAACCTGTCAATCAATTCACTCTTGACTTGCTCCATACCGCTGCGGTCGCGCACCTTACCGTCGGTCACCTCTTTGAACAACTGTTTCTGTCGCTTCCTCAAGCCGATAGGGTGCAGGTGACAACCCATGATGCGAATAACCTTTTCTCCGGGCATCATCACGTCGTAAGCCTCGAAGTCGAAGTTATATTCGCTCGTGCAATCGGGGTCAATGTAACACGGGTCAATGTGGTCAAAGTGTTGACGCGTGTAGGGGAACTTGGACAATATCACCACATCGTGATAGCCGTGCTCGCGGTAGGGATAACGGTCGTTGATGGAGTCAAGCATCACGTTGACGGCAGGAATGTCCTCATAGTGTATTGGAGACAACGAGGTCTCCTGCATGATGACGATGTCGGGGTCTTGTTTGAGAATGTATGTGAAGATTTTGTTGGGTTGGCGTTTGCGGTTATAAGTCCAGAAACCCAGTCCCCCAACGTTAAACTGCATCAACGTGAATGTGCGAGAGGTCGACTCGCTTTCGGGCAGAGGTGTCGAGCCGAGCCCGACGGGAATAACCGATGTCACGGGACCCCACGAGCCCGCCACGGCAGCGGCGGTAATGAGGCTGCACCGCCATTGTCGCGTTACAAGCGTTATCAGTAGCCACACCACGGTGCCGGCTGTGACAAGCGGTAATGCCAACGTCGCAACCGACGGCAACGCCCATCGACGCGGATCAATCAAACCGCCGTAAGCACTCGTAAGCATCGCCACCGCAACCGCGAGTGTGAGACCTGACATCAATATGCCGAATAGTTTTTTCATTTATACACTATTTAAACGGTGGACGAAGCGCGCTTCAAGATGTCGCGCTCTTGTCGCGACAACGATGCGAACCCCGAGCGACGCACCTTGTCCAACACGGCATCAAGTTCGACCTCGGTAGGACATGATGTGTCTGCTCCTGTCGCCTTCGTGACCCGGTGCAGACGAGTGATGTCGTAGCCTCGCTTTATCAACAAGCCGAACGTCACGCCTGTCAGCGCGCCACCCAAGTGTGCGATATGCCCTGCCAAGTTCTCGCCCAAACCGAGCAAGTCAATGATGATGATTGCCGCGACAAGCCATTTGAGAGCCACATCACCGATGATGAGCATACTCACCCGGTAACCCGGTCGATAGCAAGCAATACCCATCATCACGGCGGCAACTGCTGCCGACGCTCCCACAAGCCATGTGCCCGTGGGGTATAATGCCGAAGTGAACAATGCCAGTACAGCACCTGTAACGCCACCGAGAAGATATAATGTCACCAACTGTCGTCGGTCGAAAAATTGCAGGAAGATACTGCCCATCCACCACAGCCAAAGCATGTTGACGAGCAGGTGCCACACTCCGCTGTGCATGACCATGTGGGTCACTATTGTCCACGGACGATAGAGCCATCGGTGCAAATCCAGCGGCAAGTCAAGCGCATCGTGTGCCGCGACAGTAACCGTGCTTGCCGTGTCAACACCTCCTGCGATGACAGCCGCAGCGATTACAAGATGCAGCAGCAAGAAGATAATCACATTGACAAGCACTAATCGTACCGGCGCTTGTATGTGTCGTGACGAGTCAATAAAACCTATCATGTCTGCCAATGTTCTTTCGATACCAATATAGTAGCACGAAGAACCCGAACAACATTCCGCCAAGGTGAGCAAAGTGCGCCACGTTGTCCCACGCGAAGTCTCCCAAGCCGAGTAACAACTCAATAATTGCGTAGCCCAGCACAAGCCACTTTGCCTTGAAAGGACCTATAAAGAACAGATACAACTGCAGGTCGGGCAAGAAAAATGCGACAGCGAGCAACAAGCCGAATACCGCGCCACTGGCACCCACTGTAATCAACTCGTTGTATAATGGGTCAAGTGATAAACCTTGAGTAATGACTGTCTTGTAATAATCGGTTTCACCGTAGGCAGCACCGATGCTGTCAACCATGGAGGGCAGGGTGTAGTGCCATGTTACTTCTTGAACCAAACCGGCACCCAAACCGCACACAATGTAGTAGAACAAAAATCGATTGGAACCGACAATGCGCTCAATCAGTCCGCCGAACATGAACAAAGCGAACATGTTGAAGAATATATGTCCGAGACCTTGCGTCGAGTGCATGAACATGTAGGTGAACAACTGCAAGGGGTTGAAATCACTGCCCTTGTAGTAGTGCAAACCCAACAATGACGTGAGGTCTACCGTGCCTTGTAGCAATATCGTGAGTAACCACAACACGATGTTGATGATGAGCAAGTGCTTGGTTACCTGTGGTAGGGAACGTAATGAACCGGAACCGAATTCAATCATCTTTATCAATTTAGCGTAATATCAGGTGCAAATTTACTGAAATTGCGCGGATTTAGGGTAAAAATAGTATTAAAACATTAAAAAAGTGATTTTTTTTACAAATTAGGTGCCCTAAATTTTGTTCAAATCATTGTTTTGATTATATTTGCGTGCAGAAAACCAGTTAATGTTATTTTTAAACCATTAAAAAAACCAAACAATTATGAACAAAACAGAACTTGTGAACGCAATCGCTGCCGAGGCAAAACTCAAGAAGGCTGACGCCAAGGCTGCCCTCGAGGCTACTATCGCTGCTATCGCCGAAGCTCTCGCAAAGGGTGACAAGGTTTCTTTGATCGGTTTCGGTACTTTCGGTGTTGTTGAGAAGGCTGCTCGTGAGGGCATCGTTCCCCGCACCGGCGAGAAGATCCGGATCCCCGCTAAGAAGGTTGTGAAGTTCAAAGCCGGTGCCGAACTCGCCGGCAAGGTGAAGTAATCACCGTGTCACAGCGTTTAGAAAGTTACATGGTTGACGGCGTGTGCCGCCAACCATGTTTTGTGAGGACGAGAACCGGTGCTGTCCGCCTCGTGTGGAGTTAAGTGACCGACATGGCGGACGTGTGAGGAAAATACAGTATGATGTAACGAGTATTAAAGGTCTGTAGTAACGATTATCAAGAGTAATTAATGCCGAGATGAAAACCATTAACAAACTATATCAACTCGCTCGTGTTGCGCTCGCCGGTGGAACACCCGTTGTTGCCGTCGTGTGGCCCGATGATATGTCTACCCTACTCGCGCTGCGTCGTGCGCTTAATTTGGGTTTGGCAAAAGTTGTTGCTGTCGGCTGCCGTGAAAAGGTTAACAAGCGACTCGCCAAGCACGTCGAAGCCGGTACGGTGACTGTGGTTGATGCCGACTCGCCGGTCGAGGCTGCTGCAATCGCCGTGTCACTCGCTCGTGAAGGCACAGTGCAAGTGGTGATGAAAGGGCTGGTGAATACCGATGTCTTGCTGCGTGCCGTGCTTGATAAGAAAAAAGGTTTGTTGCCTGAAGGAAACGTGTTGACACATGTTACCATCGGCGAAATTCCCACCTATTCCAAGTTGTTGCTGTTCGGTGATGTTGCCGTGTTGCCCATGCCGACTCTCGAACAACGTGAAGCGCAATTACGCAATATCATCGTGCTTGCCCGGGCCTTGGGTATCGCTTGCCCGCATGTGGCATTGGCTCACTGTAGCGAGAAAGTTGACGAGCGACATTTCCCGGTTACAGCCGATTATGTGACAATTATCAATCGTGCCGGCAGCGGTGAGTACGGCGACTGTCTTGTGGGCGGACCGATGGACGTGAAGACGGCATGTGACGCTCATGCGGCACGTGTCAAGGGTATCACCTCGCCGGTTGCGGGCAATGCCGATGCCATTATCTTTCCCGAGATTGAAAGCGGAAACGCGTTTTACAAGGCAATGACTTTGTTCGGTGGTATGTCAACGGCTGCCGTGGTGTGTGGTGCCGATGTCCCATTGGTGATGCCGTCACGTGGCGATGACTTCCGCAACAAGTTCTACAGTCTTGCCGCAGCGCGCTTGTTGGTGTGATTTGCAATTCAGTTTGTTATTCCGATACTGTCAACAGTTAATATATGCTTATTTTAGTTATAAACCCGGGCTCCACGTCGACTAAGGTGGCTGTGTTCCGCGATAGGGAACGGCAGTTTGTCACGTCAATAGCCCATACGCCCGAGGAATTGGCTCCTTTTGAAGATTTTACCGACCAAGAGGAGTTTCGTTATCTCCACATTGTCAAGACACTCGTCCAAGCCGGATACGGTGACGCTCGCTTTGATGCGGTCATCGGTCGTGGCAGCCTTGCCAAGCCGGTCGAGGGTGGAGTGTACACGGTAAACGAGCAGATGCTCGACGATGCCCGTCATGCCGTCGATCGCCATGCTTGTGACCTCGGATGCATACTTGCCCGACGTTTTTCGCTTGAGTCTCCCGATTCGTTGTGTCTCATCGCCGACCCGGGTTCGGTCGACGAATTGAATGACTATGCTCGCATTACCGGTTCGCCGCTAATGCCCCACTATTGTATTTGGCATGCCCTGAATCAGCGGGCTATCGCACGCCGATATGCAGCCGAGACCTCGCGTCGCTACGAGGACATGAATCTTATCATTTGTCACATGGGTGGCGGTATATCAATTGCCGCCCACGATCACGGCAGGGCTGTTGATGTGAACAATGCCCTCAACGGTGACGGACCGTTTTCGCCCGAGCGTGCCGGCACACTACCGGCCGGCACACTGGTTGACCTGTGTTATAGCGGTCGATACACGCGTGCCGAGTGGCAACGTCGCATTGCAGGTATGGCGGGCATGAGTGCCCACCTCGGCACTAACGACATGCGCGAAGCGTTGCGTCGCATTGATGCGGGCGACGAGCATGCGCGACTCATAGTCGATGCCATGCTATATCACACCGCCAAGGCTATTGCTGCCCACGGAGCAACCTTGTGTGGAAAGGTTGATGCCATCATCATCACCGGGGGCATGGCGCATGCCCCTTATGTCATCAAGAAATTGAGTGAGCGTCTCGATTGGTTGGCACCGCTTGTCGTTTATCCCGGCGAGGACGAGATGCGTGCCCTTGCCGAGAATGCCCTCGCCGTACTCACCGGTGACATGATAGCCAAGCCTTATTGAAGGGCGGATGTAGTAGGGGAGGACAAACCGCTTGTGAGCATGGCGACAATGCTCTCCCCACGCCCCCGATGGACACAGAAAAGCCTCGACTGCAAACGTTGTCGAGGCTTATTTTGTGCGACCCGAATGTGCTGTCACAGCATGGAGGCTCGCTTGAGATTGTTTTATTACGAATCAGTCAGTGTTACTATTGTTTGAAGCATTTTACACCCTTTAGACTCGTATCAACCTATATGGTTTAACAGTAAAATTTGTTTTAACTTCTGTTAACACCCCGGGCTATACTCGCCAATTTTAAAACCTCACTGTCAAGTGGGCTAAAACGTTGGTTCCCGCCATCGGATAGAAACGGGGATCGCTACTTAACGTGGGTTTTTGTGTCTTGTCGCCACCCGGATAAAGGGCCGCGGTTTGAGAATAACCGTTGTTCTCGTAGTGCTTGTTGAACAGGTTGTAAATGCTGAGCCCCACTGTCAAGCCCTTGAGATGAGGAATGCACGTGAGCGTGTAACTGAGGTGCATGTCGGTGACACAATAAGGGTCGAGTGAGTCTTCACGGCTGCCCGTGTTGTCAAGGTATTGGCGACCGACGTACTGTGTGTGCAGTTGAACGCCGAGCCCACGCCAGTCAACGGCGAACGTGTTATTGGCGATGAATGAGGGGGAGAATGCAATGGGCGAACTGCCGCACTCTATCGCTGTCTGGGTGTACATGTCGTCCCATGTGTCGGCATCGTAGTCGCTCACATATGCCACGTAATCCTTGATGCGGTTACGACTGAGCGTGCCGTTTACCTCCCACCTCAACCATGAGGCAATTTGCCAACCGGCGGTCAACTCGAGTCCCATGCGATAACTGTCGGGAACGTTTTCTGCCATCATCTCGCCTATCTCGTTAAGTCGCCCGTTGAGCACAAGTTGGTCTTTATAACTCATGTAATAACCGGTCAGGGATAAGGCGAATCTGTTTGTCGTGTAGCGGTAGCCGAGTTCGTAGTCGATGAGGCGTTCGCTGCGCGGATGTTCGAGAAAGAGTCCGTCGGTGTAGTTATTGCGAGTGGGCTCCTTGTGAGCCACGGCTATCGAGCCGAATATGCGGTTGTGGCGGTTCAACTCCCATGACAGGCCGGCTTTGGGATTGAAAAAGTCGAACAACTCGTCAATGTCAAGTCGTTGCAGGTGTTCGGGTGTGGCAGTCCAGTCCCACTTGTCGTTGTCTCCCGTGATGCGGTAACTAACGTGGCGGTATTGCAAGTCGGCATAAGCACTCAAGCCGTGAGTGATGTCATAACTTGCTTTAGCGTAAATGTTGAAATCGTTTTTACGACCGGTATTGCGGTAGTATTCGTGGTCGGGCGATAGCGTGGCAGTGTAATTTTCAACCCACAGCACGCGACCGTAGTGGTGGTTGACGTAGCGATTTAACGAGCCACCGAGTGTGGCATGTAACTTGTCGCCGGTGTAACGCGCTGCAAACACCACGCCGCCGAAACCGCTGTCAACCGCTTTCTTGCGCACGAGGCTTGACTTCTTCAATATGCCCGAGGCTGTCTCGACGGGCTCCAACAGATACTCCTTGAGTGTGCGATTGTTCTTATATTCCTCGTAGTAGCCGTAGCCGTCGGTGTAGTGTAAACCCACATTGAGCAACCACACGGGGGACAAATGTTGGTCTAACAACAATTGGTAGTGAGTTTGACGGTAAATGTCCTTTTGGTTTTCGTAAAAGCCTGTCACCTTGCCGTCGTGCTTGATTTCGCCGTTGGGATTATAAGTGCGGTCGGTCGCCAAACGGTCGCGACTGATACCGTCCCAAGCGTGGTAGGTGTCCTCTTTCCCGCCAAAGGTGAGCAGTCGCAGCAACGTGCCGTGGCTGTTGCGATAGGCTAACTGAGCATAGTAACTTTGTAGTGCAGCCGACGCGCGGTCACGGTAGCCGTCGCTGCCAAGGTGGCTCAGTCGCGCGTCAAGGGTGAAGTGATTGCCCATCAGCCCGGTGCCCAACTTGAGAGTGGCTTTGTGGGTGTTGAACGAGCCGTAAGAGCCCGATAATTCGCCGTAAGCATCATCGCTCGGTGAGGCTGTCGTCATGTTGATGCCACCGCCGAACGCTCCCGAGCCGTTAGTGCTCGTGCCTACTCCGCGTTGCACTTGAATTGAGCCGAGGCTTGATGTCAAGTCGGGGGTGTTGACCCAATAAATCGAGTGACTCTCTGCATCGTTCATCGGTATGTCGTTCACGCTGATATTAATGCGTGTGGCATCGGTGCCACGCAGCCTGAGCGATGTGTATCCCATGCCGGCACCGGCATCGCTTGTTGTGAGCAGACTTGGTGTTGATGACAGCAGGAACGGAATGTCAAGTCCGTGGTTGACGGCAGTAAGTTGGCGTGCGTTGAGGTTGGTAAACGAAATCGGTGTCTTTGCCTCGGCACGTGTGGCGGTGACTTCCACCTCCTGCAACGTTACATTCACGATTGAGTCCGCCGATTGTGCATCGGCGGCAAAGCAAACGGCGCAGCATGCCACAGCAGCCGCGACAGCAGTCAAATGATGTTTCATTGTTTAGAATAATTAATAAGTTCTGTTCTCTACGCCGGCATTACCCGGTTCAGATTCGATGGGTGTGTTCTCAGCCGCGTTAACGCAGCACCCCCCAAACTCATTGAATCATGCCACAAAGGTACTAAAACTTAGTGTGCTCTGCAAATTTTTGCCGATTACCGGTTGACTCTACATGATTTTGCGACCCGAATTAAATTTGCACAATTCGAAAAATTGTTGTACATTTGCGGTCGCAATGCCCAAGTGGCGGAATTGGTAGACGCGCACGTTTCAGGTGCGTGTGCCGCGAGGCGTGAAGGTTCGAGTCCTTTCTTGGGCACAACAACAGGCTGTTAATCAAGCGATTAACAGCCTGTTGTTGTCATTGTGAGTTGAGTGTTTCGGGCTTGACGCGCCCCCCCTCGGACTGCCCGTTGATTGTAAAGATGTTGTGGGGCGTGAATAATTGTAAATCGCAGCAAATCGGTCACCGCTGCGATTGCTTTATAGGTCGGAATTACAAGTCTTTATACTCGTTATAGGCATCAAAACAAGGGCATGCTTTCGGTGCAAATTCGCGATGACCGTGTACCGTACACCCCGGGAAACGGTGTTTCAAGCGTGTTACAAGGTCAATCAAGGCGATGCGTTGTGCCGGTGTACGCGTGTCGCAGGGTGTCGAGCCGTTGGCGGACAACCCTCCCACATAGCACACCCCGATGCTGCCGCGATTGTGTCCAAGGCAATGTGCTCCAACTCGTGATAAGGGACGTCCGGCATGTACGCTCCCGTCAAGGTGTATCACATAGTGGTAGCCGATGTCGCGCCAGCCGCGACCGCTCATGTGCCATCGGCGTATGTCGTCAACAGTGACGGCACGTCCTGCCGGAGTGGCACTGCAGTGAATGATGATTTCGTCAATTTTTCTCATTGTCCTCCTTCTCGGTTGAATGTGATTGATTGAATTCCAATTCGGCAAAACGCTGTTCAAGGTCGCGGAATTTAGTGCGTGCATACAGCGAAATGCCGAACACCGCTCCGGCAAACCCTATAGCCTCGCCTACCAGAGCCAGTACGGTGCTGTGTACCTCGTGCAACACGGCAAAACTCGCTATAGACAAGCCTATGCCACAAGCAATCATTGCCACGGCGCAGCCGTATTGTACCAAATCTTTAATTTCGTTATTCATTGCAGTCATGAAAATTGATTGTGTCGTGTTATTCGCCGGCAAAAGTAAATGGGCGGTTTATTCGTTAAATATGTCGAATTGTATAATTTTTTATTTTAAATCGGGTTTTTGAATTTGAAGTTTCGATTATAAATCTTAACTTTACACTTTCAATTAATTACGGACTATTGTGCAACATACCGTGTTGCAAAGAACCTATAACTTTGAATATGCATATGAAACTGACCGGATGGCTCGTTTCCGCAATGATAGTCGCGGTGTTGCCGGCAATAGCCGGCGATGTCGCGAGTGTCCCGGCACGGGTCGTAACAAAGGCTGCAAGTGATGTACGCATTTATCTGAATCCGGGACACGGCGGTTGGGGAACTGACGACCGTCCCATGGAGTCCATTCCTTTTCCCAAGAACAACGGCGGGACAAGCACGTCTTCGTTCCCCGACACCTGTGGTTTCTACGAGAGTAACACCGACTTGTGGAAGATGCTTGAGGCGCGTGAACGCTTGATTGCTATGGGAGTGCCCGACGAGAATATTACGTTGAGTCGTTGGAACAACGGTCCCTATCCGCGTGACGGCATCACTTATCACAGCGGCAGCAACTTCAGTCGCACGTTCAGTGTCATCAATGCCGAGGTCAATGCGGGCAACTATGATATGTTCGTGTCGCTACACAGTAACGGTACCGGCTCGGACCACACGTTGACCAACTATGAACTCATTCTTTATCGCCAACGTTACACCGAGTCATCGGGTAAGTACGAGGCGACACCACCGAGCAGCGAGATGGCGAAGACCATGTGGTCATATCATTACATGGACGAGATTGACCCTCACTCGACATTGAGTTATAGCAGTCGCACAGTGCCGTACGTTTCGGGAGACCTCACGTTCTATGGCAGCACGTCAAGCACCGGATACCTCGGTGTGCTCAAGCACAATCCCCCGGGTTTTCTCATGGAAGGATTTTTCCACACCTATGACCCTGCCAAACATCGTGCGCTTAACGAGGATTATTGCCGTCAAGAGGGTGCGCGTACGGCTCGCGGTATAGCGGCATGGTTTTCAATTCCCGGTTTGCCCACAGGCGACATCATGGGAACCGTCAAGGACAAGAGTGCCGCTATCAGTCACAGTTTCTACAACTATCGCACCGGCACCGGTGATGACATGTACACTCCCATACACGGAGCAACGGTGACCCTGTACAAGGGAGACACGTTTATTTCGTCGTACACCACCGACAATTTGTACAATGGTGTGTTTGTCTTCGAAGACCTCGTGCCGGGGAGCGATTACTATATAACAGTCAAGAAAGACGGTTACAGCAATCTTGAGTTACAGGGACCGTACACAGTCACTGCCAACGAGACAACTTACCCGCAACTGTACATGACGGCGGGTACGGCAACCGATGTCGCCACGAGTGACATCACGATTAATCTCGTGAAGGATTACGAGGACATTGCAATATCGGTTCTGCAAGATAAAACAGTGCGTCGTGTTCTCCAACGCGATGACTACCTTGTCGTGCTTGCCGTTGAGAACGATGCCACTCACACGCCCCACTTGTACCGCATCAATCCGGCATGCTATGTCGAGGGCAATGACGATGATGATCAACCCGTTGTGGAGATCAGCACAACAGGACTGGTGTCGGTTGCCGACAATGGCGGCAATCAGCGATACACCTTGAGCGACATCGCTTTTACCGACGACGGCTATCTCATCGGCTGCAATGCCTTGCAGACGCAAAGTTCGGCCGACCAAGTCGCTACCGGCACACGCGGTGTGTTCAGGGTTTACAAGTGGGCAAGTTTGGAAGGCTCACCCGTGTTGTGGTTCACCACATCGAGCGATGAACTTTCCGGCGGACATTGGTATCGTGCCAATGTAGGCTTGACCATGGCCTACAACGGCAGCAGTGAAAACGGCTGGTTAATGACACCGGCTGTTAATGCTTACGAGACAACGAGTTCGCCACAGGTGCGCGACATCGTGATGCACGTGTCAGGCGGCTCGTTGGCTTCAACTTACGTCAACTACGACCGCGACGCGAGTGCCAACCGCCCGTTGCAGAGTCTGACAGTTTACGGCACCGATGTCAAATATTCGCCTTCGCCCAAAGCAACCGACCGCTTTATCATTGACGGCGAACTCATTGCGCCCCGTGAAGTGAGGGTCAACACGCAAGACGGCCTTGCGGCAAAGTCGCTCGGCGCGCTCGCCACTACCGATGTCGTGTCGCGTGGCGCTTCGACATTCAGCCACAGTCGTCACGCCCTCTTGGTGACTCCGCTCAGCACCGACGGTGAGAATAATGTGGGTATAGCACTTCACGACATGACAAGCGGACTGCAATACTCGCTCGCGGTCACGGCGACAGGGACTGATGTGGCTTCATTGTCATGTACTTCAATCGATGCTACCGGTGGCAGTAACGGTTCATTATTAACATTGCATTTGATGCGCGACGGCAAACTATCACGCTGGCATGTCGGCACGGTAACACCGGTCATACCCGACCCCGATCCGCAGTCAGAGTACGACTTGGAGTGGGAACGAGTGTACGACAGTAACGCCGTCAGTGCCCTCGCCGACAAGACGGTGCGTCGTGCTGTGCATCTTGACGGGAGTAACTTCGCTGTTCTTGCTGTTGATGCCTCTCGCGTGCCGTACTTGTACAAGGTTGATGCCGATGCCATGACTGCTACGCCAATCAGCACGACCGGTGTTGTCGATGTTACAACCGAGAACAATCAAGGCTCAAGCCTTTACACCTTGAGTGACATTGCTGTCACGAGTGACGGTAAGTTGATTGCTTGCAACCAGTTGCAAGCTCAGGACACCGACAACGATGCTCAAATCGAGAGCGGTCGCAGCAGGGGGTATTTGCGCATATATCGTTGGGACGATCTCAGCGGGACTCCCACTCAATGGTTCACCAGTCCCGAAGCGGGTTTCTTCTATAAGGCTCTCGTGGGTGGCTCGATGGCATATACCGGCAGCAGCAGCGATGGACAACTGGTGGTCACTGCCGTTAACGACTATTATGCCGGAACCGAGAAAACTCAAATACGCTATGATGTCTACAATATTACAGCCGGTGAAATGTCCTCTCATTTGTTCAATCGCCCGGTGGCATCGGCGGTAACGACAACAGCCGATACCGGTTCCGACTTTAAATTGTCGGTGTCGCCACGCGGTGTGGGCTACTTCATGATAGACGGCAATTCGACTGTTCCGCTCGAAATTAAAATCAACGACAATAATCTCGCGGCAACAGTCAACGGCACACTCGCCACAACCGATGTGATTTCCAACGATGCTCATTGGAGCATGCTTGACGAACGCACCGTACTCGTGTCACCCTTTAGCAGTGATAACGAGTCCAACATCGGAATCCGCCTTTACGACGTGTCAAAAAGTGTCGACGACGCTGCCGTGCTCAACGCAAAGGACGTGACACTCGCAGCCACTACACCTGTTTATGTGTCGTCAACGGCATTCACTGCGAACGATGGTGACTTCGTCGCCTATCTCGTTCGTGACAATGTGTTTACCAAGTGGGAGCGTTCGAGCCAAACTCCGCTTGTTGACGAGGGCATAGGCATTTTTGCCTACGACCTGCGGCAGAGTGTTACTGACGATGATGCCTACACGTTCACTTTCAAGGTCAACACCACGCCGCTTGAGGCTGTGATTATCTTTACCGACAACACGGGTGTCGAGATAGGTCGCTACACTGTTGAAGACCCTATCAAGGGTGAAAATTCAGTATCGTTAATGCAAGAAGACTTGCCGTTCGAAGAGGGAATCACCGCGCAGTGGGCAGTATATGTCAAGAGTTTTGATATTACGTCCTACACCCGTCTCAACACCGGTGACGACTTTACAGCAGCCGACTTTGAGTATAACCGCGCGTGTGTCACGGTCGATAACAGTCCCGAGAGCGACTGGTTCGGCAGTGTGTATGTTGATGAGATGGCTGTCAATCTCGCCTATAATAACAACGAGTCCAGCCGTGTCAACGGTTTGTATCGCTATAACCCGTTGTGGCAACGTGAAAACGATGAACCATACTCGGGGCAGATGGCATGGAATAACAATTATCGCATCACAACCGATTATCGCGGTCGCATTTATATACCTGAGTTCGGTGACAAACACAGCGGAGTGTATATTGCCGACCCCGACAATCTCAGCGGTGAGTTCACACAACTGTTTGACGGGACTCGCGACAGTAACGGACTGATAACCAACGGCAGTGTCAATACCGGTTCATCGGCATCAAGCGTGAGTATCATCGGTAGTGGCTCCGATACCAAACTGTATGTGACGCTTGAAGATATAGGTCCCGGTATTTACGAGTACGACCTCGGGTCGCTCATTGATGTCGACGGCAATTTGCCCACAACGTGGACAGTCGCTCCCACTCGGGTGATGTTGAATACGTTAGGCGGAACCGATGTCAAATTGCGATTTGCCAATACCAATGTGGTGGCACAACCAAGCGGTGCATTATGGGTTAGCGAGAATTTGATAAGCGGCAGTACTACCTACAGTAATGCACTTGCCAATATAGCATTGGTTAATATCACACCTCAGCGTGACTATTGGGGTTATTCCACCAATGTAGTGTCTCAACTGACCACGTGCTCGGGTGGCGGTTTGGCTGTCTCTAACGATGGGAATACCTTGTATATCGTTGATAAGGATAATAAGGTGCAAGTGTTCGCCATCAACAATACCGATATTGAACAGCCCACCTTGTCGTGGATTTACACCCTCGATGTGACCGGTGTCGCCGATGATGCTTCGAGCGGAGCATCGGGACGCGTGCCCGGTGGCGTGTATCAAATGGCGTTTGATTACGGCGGTAATTTATACGTCGCCGGTGGTGCTTTAGGCATCTATTCGGTACCGACAACCGATAACAGCGCGACAACTCCCGCCAAGGGTGTACTCACTGTGACCAAGTATCGCTCGCGCACACTTAACGAACTGTCAACCACTGCGGTCGTGGGTTGCGATTATCGCCTTGAAGGACGTGACCTCTATGGAGCACACATGCTTAACGACGGTCGCACCTTGGTTGCACTCGCCGTCACGACAGGCGAGCAAGACTTGAATGATGAAGAAGTCACCGGCGAGAGTACAGTGGATTATATCGCCGACCGCACCACACTCATGGGTGACAATACAACGTACCTTGATGCCGATTGGGTAAAGATTGTCATGCCTCGCGAACTCACAACGTCCGAGCGCACGGCTCTCACTGCCGGCTGTTTGGGTAATGTCTACGGCACGGTGACCGATAATACCAATTTGACAATTGATGCCACTAATGTCCCAACAAGCACTGCAAGCGAGACCCCCATTAACTTTAATGTCGTTATACCCGCCAATTTTGCCTCTAATCATGTGGGGGTGAGCGGAACCCGCTATTTCTTCCATACGCCGCAAGTCAACGAGGTGGTGACAGTGTATTGGGCAATGTACGACGGTGAGAAATTTATCGCCATTCCGCGTAACACGCTCACATCAACCGGTTATGCCAACACTGATGGGCTTGAGGGGACTATCGGTGTAGACATGAGTTTATATGCCGATCAGTCCATTTCTCTCGAACCGTCTAAGGTTTATAATAACTTCACCGCATTGGTGCAGTATCGTGCAAGCGGCAATAACGCGAGCCGTCGCGTTGCACCGACAGGCAACTACGTGCTCTATCCTCTTGACGGTCTTATAGCGCAAGATATTATCACCGGTGTCAATACCGTTGAAAGTGGTGCTACAGTTGTCGCAGTTGACTACTACGACACTTCGGGACGCCGCGTGAGTGGCACGATGAGCGGCGTGCTGATTGAGGTGACTACCTATAGCGACGGTTCCACCACCTCGCGCAAGGTAATAAAGCAGTAAACACACTTAATAATCATAAACGATGAAACGCACTATCTTACTACCCATATTGTCGGCAGCAATT
The DNA here is from genome assembly GCA_937901905.1 of uncultured Porphyromonadaceae bacterium. Taxonomy (GTDB): domain Bacteria; phylum Bacteroidota; class Bacteroidia; order Bacteroidales; family Muribaculaceae; genus Sodaliphilus. The sequence goes on from CALDIF010000013.1 coordinate 50,665, forward strand.
ACAGCGAGTGCCCAACTGTTCACTGTGAGTGATGTTGACCCTCTCGCATTACCTGCCGATTGCCCCTTTACCGACGTGGCCGCTGTGAGTCATGCGGGTGACTACGCCTTGCTCACAAGTGACGTGAGTAATGGTCTTGCCCGATATGATTTCAAGTCGGGCGAGTTGAGTGTCATTTCAGATGCTGTGGGAGCCGGTCTCTCACCGGTAATAAGTGCCGATGACAGTTCGGTCGCTTATAGGGTTGTTTCCTATGACGACACTCATCGTCGCTTCACGGCGGCTCGTGTGGTCAATCTCAATACGGGTGAGGACACCGAGTTGATCGCTCCCTCTCGCACCCTGTGTGGCATAGGTGTCAGCGGAGATGTCGCGACGGCAGTTGAGGGGCGTGATGTCATGCCCGTCAAGCGTTATGTTCCTCGTCAAGGTCAGCGCCGCATTCGCGATGCTCGAGGCGACGGGCAGGTTCCGGTGCTGTCAATTGACCGCGGTCAACTGCTCATTACCATCGGTGAGTCAACGCGAGTGTTTTCTCCTTGTGGGACGAGGGGTACGAGTTACATTTGGGCATCGATTTCTCCTAACGGCAAGCGAGTGATGTTTTACCTCATTGGCAGTGGCATTTACACGTGTGACCTTAATGGTGACGACGTGACATTCGTTGCCGATTTGCATGCGCCCGTGTGGTACGATGACAGCACTATTATAGCCATGAATGACATTGACGGTGAGTACACCCAGGTGAGCAGTGAACTGGTTGCCGTGGACCTCGGCAGCGGTGAGCGGCAGGTGCTGTGCGGAAACAGTGAATTTATCGCTATGTATCCTCAAGCAAGCGCATCGGCGGGTATTGTGGCTTTCACCACACGCGATGGCACGCCCTATTTGATGCAACTGTCAAAACGGGTGCGGTAATTCCTGTATCATGCCATAAAACAGAAGTCCGGTTCCAAAGTGGAACCGGACTTCTGTTTTATGGCATGATGACTATTACTCACCGATTGCCTCGTAAAATAAACGATATGCTTGGTTGAGCATATTCAGTGCCATGTCAATGCGCTGTAAGGGATAACCATCCTCGGGAACGATGTCTTCCCAGTTAGCCCACACGGTGTCGTCATCGGCGGTCAACTTGACCATAGCCTTGTCATTGTTGATCTTGTTGCATGTCTCCAATACTGTAAAGCGGTTGTCCTCGTTAACGTCGTAGAACAAGATTGAAATTTGCATCAATTGCTTGCCGCTATTGTTAAGGAAAACGTACTTAGTGCCCTGGAACTTGAATGAAACGTGACCGGAGTTGGGGTTCTCCTCGTAACGATAACCCTCGCTCTCAAGGAACTGAATCAAATAATCTTTTGCTGTCATTTGTTATATGGATTAATGGTTTATAATTATCTCTTGAAAGTTCACACTGCAAATGTAGGATTTTTTTTTTAATTACCAAATTATTTAGAGATAAAGAGTGATTCCAACGCGCATAAAGTACTTTTCCCTGCAAAACACCGATGTTGCATGACACGACACCTAACGGCTACATCGTCTCGCCCGACGGGCGAGTAATCTGTGTAACCCGCGGTGGAGCGCAGCGACACCGTGGGCAGGGTG
>CALDIF010000014.1 GCA_937901905.1 uncultured Porphyromonadaceae bacterium
TATCATTACATACAAAACACTGCCTAATCACAAGTGCCACATGCGGCACAACCTCAAAAGAAATACATCATAAGTGTCTATGTGCTACAAAAATGATGTATACAAAAAAATGACTAACAAATTTGTGAAAGAATGGATAGAAATGCAGGATTCAGTATATAGTTATCTTTCCAATGACACTACCATAAACGTGAATGATGCAACAGTAATGATATATTATAGTGTAAGCGATTCTATACGGACAGAGGTTGGAAGACTTGTGAGAGGAAAGAAAAGGTCGCTGAAGGAAATCTTTACCCTGAAAGTTTACACTGTAAGGGACAGGGACAAAATCATCTCATCAAAAAACTATAAAGAGGCTCTGTCCTATTTTGAGGTGCTTGACCAGAAAGAGCCTGAGTTTAATAACGCTGATGAAATGATTAACGGCTATCTGGAACTGTTAGACACTACGGAACCATTCAAGAGAATAGACGACGTACTTGATTTTATGGCAAAAGAAGATGAATGTTTCAGGGCGTTGATGAAGTTCCTCGATGAGATGACCTTAACCGACGATGAGTTGCACCGTGGCTTGCGCTTGGGTATGATCGATCGCAGCATCTTCCCCGTTGTGTGCGTCAGTGGCGGACAAGACAAGGGCATTTCGCGCATGCTCGAAATCTTTGCCGACATCGTGCCGACCGTCAACGACATGCCGGCAGCAGTCAACAACGCAGGCGAGGAGGTTAAGGCAGATGCCGATGCTCCTGTCAGCCTTTATTTCTTCAAGACTACTATCGAACCGCACATCGGCGAAGTCAGTTACTTCAAGGTGATGAGCGGTACGCTCAAGGCAGGTACCGACTTAACCAATGCCAATCGTGGTACCAAGGAGCGCATTGCCCAAATCAACGTGGTTTGCGGCCAACAAGTGAAGACCCCGGTCGACACGCTCGTGGCAGGCGACATCGGTGCCGCCGTGAAACTCAAAGACGTTCGCCGTGGCAACACGCTCAATGACAAGAGCGTTGAGCACATCTTCGACTTCATCGAGTATCCGGCTCCCAAGTTCCAGCGTGCTATTCGCGCCTTGAACGAGAGTGAAACCGAGAAGTTGAGTGCTATTCTCAACCGCATGCATGAGGAGGATCCCACGTGGCTCATCGAGCAGAGCAAGGAGTTGAAGCAAACCATCGTCAGCGGTCAAGGTGAGTTCCATTTGCGCACTCTCAAGTGGCGTATCGAGAACAACGACAAGATTCAAGTCGAATATCAAGAGCCCAAGATTCCCTATCGCGAAACTATTACCAAGGCTGCACGTGCCGATTATCGTCACAAGAAGCAGTCGGGCGGTAGCGGTCAGTTCGGTGAGGTTCACTTGATTGTCGAGCCTTACAACGAGGGTATGCCGGAACCCGACACCTATCGTTTCGGCAACCAAGAGTACAAGATGAACATCAAGGACAAGCAGGAGATTGACCTCGAATGGGGTGGCAAGTTGGTAATATACAACTGTATCGTCGGCGGTGCTATTGATGCTCGCTTCATTCCCGCTATTGTCAAGGGCATCATGGATCGTATGGAGCAAGGTCCGTTGACTGGTTCGTATGCACGCGACGTGCGCGTGTGTATCTACGATGGTAAGATGCACCCGGTCGACAGTAATGAAATCTCGTTCCGCCTCGCAGCCCGTCACGCCTTCAGCGATGCTTTCCGCGCCGCTAACCCCAAGGTGTTGGAGCCGGTCTACGACGTGGAGGTCATGTTGCCAAGTGACAGCATGGGTGGTGTTCAAAGTGACTTGCAGGGTCGTCGTGGTATCATGATGGATATGTCAAGTGCAAACGGTCTTGAGACGATCAAGGCTAAGATCCCCTTGAAAGAGTTGGCAAGTTACTCAACCGCCTTGAGTTCAATCACCGGCGGTCGTTCCTCTTTCACGATGAAGTTTGCCAGTTACGAACTCGTTCCGACCGATGTTCAAGCACAACTTCTCAAAGAATACGAGGAAAGCAAGCAAGACGAGGATTAATGTCAATCCACACGCAGCAGGTCACGACCGCTGCGAACGATGTATTTTATTTAACGGGGGAGCGTCGCGAGCGATGCTCCCCGTTAAATATTAAGTTAGACTTCAGACACATCAACGGCTGAATATCAACATTTTAAATTTCTTCTTACATTCGGGATAAATGAAGTTCATTGCAGTGAAAATTTGGAGAGCGATCGTGGGATTGTGGTCATGGTTCAAGCGATGGTACAAGAGTTTGTACAGCGGTAGACCGTGGTACATCAAGATACTATCGGTCATCGCAACCGCAGTGGTGTGCTTTATACTCTATTTAGTCGCTGTTGATGTCAACTTCCTGTGGTTGTTCGGCTCCTCTCCCGGCACGGCACAAATAATGAATCCCATCACCTTTGAGGCGAGTTATATCTATAGTGCCGATGATGTTGAATTGGGAAAATATTTTGATGAGAACCGCACACCTGTACCCTACGACTCGATAACGCCCGTGTTTTTCGATGTGTTGATCGACACCGAGGACGAACGTTTTTACAGTCATCACGGAATTGACTGGCGCGGTTTGGGCGCAGCGATTAAGGACATGGTGCTCTACGGCAGACCACGCGGAGCGAGCACCATCACTCAACAATTGGTGAAAAACATGTTCCGCATGCGCAGTGGCAAGGAATACACCACCGGCTTGCTCGGTTATCTTCCGGGCATGAAAATCGTGATAGCCAAGAGCAAGGAGTGGATTTTGGCAAGTAAAATCGAATACTTCTACGATAAGCGCTCAATACTCGAAATGTATGCCAACACGGTTGACTTCGGCAGTAATGCCTATGGCATCAAAACGGCTGCAAAGACTTATTTTGCCACAACACCATCGCGCCTGAACGTGCAAGAGTGTGCAACACTTATCGGGTTGCTCAAGGCAACTACAGCCTATAATCCACGCGTTAATCCTAAGAACAGTCTCAGGCGTCGTAACGTTGTGCTCGATAACATGACACGGTTGGGTCACTTGAGTGACAGCGAGCGAGATTCGATTAAAACATTACCCATTGAGTTGCATTTTTCGGTAGAATCGGCTTATGATGGCGAGTCGCTCTATTTCAGGCAAGCCGTGGCTGAGGAGTTGCGCGGTTGGTGCAACGCGAACGGCTATAATTTATACCGTGACGGTTTGAAAATTTATACGACACTCGACACTCGCATGCAACGCATGGCAGAACAGGCAGTGTTGCAGCGCATGCGCGAGGTGCAACAACGTTTTGAAGAGCAATGGGGACACCGTGATTGTTGGGTGGACGATAAAGGCAATGTGATTGCCGGGTTCGTTGAAGACAAGGCTCGCACCACCGAGGCTTATCGAAACTTACTTGCACGCTACCCCAACGACCTCGACAGTGTCGATTACTACATGAATTTGCCACACAAGGTACACTTGTTTGACTACGACACCGACAGTCTCTCGTCGATGATGAGTTCGATGGACTCAATTAGATACATGTTACACTTCATGCACGCCGGATTTATAGCGATGGAACCCGGGACAGGAGATGTCAAGGCGTGGGTTGGTGACGTTGATTTCAAAACATGGAAATATGATAAGGTGCGCGCGATGCATCAACCCGGCAGCACGTTCAAACTCATGGTCTACACGGCCGGTATTGAACACGGCATGACACCGTGTACACGCCGTCCCGACATACCTTTCGATACTATCTTGCCTGACGAGAACGGTCATCCCGCTCATTGGCGCCCGGGAAACAGCAGCGGGCGGTTCACAGGGGTTGACATGTCACTGCGAGAGGCATTTGCCCGCAGTATTAATACGGTTGCCGTGAGAGTGGGAATGGAAGTCGGTATAGACAAGGTGGCAAACACCGCAATTGCGATGGGTATTCAGTCACCATTGGAACGCACTCCGGCACTAACATTGGGTGCCAGTGATGTAAATTTGGTAGAACTCACCAACTGTTATTGCACAATTGCTAATGACGGAGTGCACACCAAACCCGTGTTGGTGGCACGAATCGTTGATCGTGACGGTAAAGTGGTGTACGATGCCCGTCACGACAACAACAACGTTGATCGTGCTGTCGAGTATCGCACGGCTTGGTTGATGCAACAGATGCTCATTGCCGGTCGAACCGATGCAGGCGGAACGTCCGGTGGGCTTAACGCATACATCACAACTGCGATGTACGACACCGACTTCGGTGGCAAGACAGGAACAAGTAACAAGAATGCCGATGCTTGGTTTGTGGGGGTCACTCCACGTCTCGTGTGTAGCGCGTGGGTGGGAGGTGAATATCGTCAAATACATTTTCAGAACACGGCAGCAGGTCAAGGCAGCCGCACTGCCCTACCCATCGTCGGCACCTTCCTGCGCAGTGTGATGTCGGACCCGGCTTTCAAACACTACCATGCCCGCTTCGGTGAGCCGAAGCAGTATATTAATCCGGCTGACTATCGTGATTGTGTGATCACACGTGCTATGCTCGACACCATTGCCAACGACAGCACGTTAAACACCGACTCGATACAATTATTGGAAACCGATACAATAAATAACAACTTATAGGTTATCAAACATGAATTACACTGATAAAATCTATGTTGCCGGTCATCGCGGTTTGGTTGGCTCGGCCATAATGAAATCGCTGCAGGCTCGCGGATATAATAATGTGATGGGTCGCACTCACAGTGAATTGGACTTGATGAATGCGATGGCTGTCAGAAAATTCTTCGATGACGAACGACCCGACGTTGTTGTGCTTGCCGCCGCTCATGTGGGCGGTATCATGGCAAACTTGAAATACCGTGCCGATTTCATCTACCAAAACTTGCAAATTCAACAAAATGTCATCGGTGAGAGTTGGCGACACGGTGTAAAAAAACTGCTGTTCTTGGGAAGCACGTGCATCTATCCTCGCGAGGCGACTCAACCCATACCGGAACATGCTTTGTTAACCTCACCTCTCGAATACACCAACGAGCCTTACGCTATCGCAAAGATTGCTGGCTTGAAGATGTGCGAAAGTTTCAATTTGCAATATGGCACCAATTATATCGCTGTGATGCCTACCAACCTCTACGGCCCGCGTGACAATTTCAATCTCGAGACGAGTCATGTGATGCCGGCAATGATACGCAAGATGCATCTTGCGCGACTTCTCAATGAGGGTGATGAAACAGGCTTGCGAAAAGATCTTGCCACGCGCCCTGTTGAGGGGGTTGACGGTAACTCTTCGATGAACGAAATTGTAGCGATGCTCGATCGCTACGGCATTAACAACGAGCGATTACTGTTGTGGGGCACAGGGCGACCGATAAGAGAATTCTTGTGGAGCGAAGACATGGCTGATGCGAGCGTTTATTGCCTTGAGCACATTGACTTTGCTGACGTGCGAGGTGATGGTGTCGAGGTTCGTAACTGTCACATCAATATCGGTAGCGGTGTTGAGGTTACTATTGCACAACTTGCCGAATTTGTTAAAAAGACTGTCGATTATAAAGGTCGCGTAGAATGGGACGCTACCAAACCCGATGGGACGATGCGCAAGTTAACCGATGTGTCACGTCTTCACAACCTCGGTTGGAGACATCGTGTCGAACTGGAGGACGGTGTACCCGCCCTCTACAAGTGGTATCTACAATCGTGTTGATTTGCTCCGTAAGGGGGGGTATAGTAACATTCTTCGGTTTATTGACAAAGTAAGCATCTGAAATAAGCCGCATTGGAGGTAAAAAAACGGGTATCTTCTTTAAGATATTCGTTTTTTTGTATCGTTGCAGCGTGAAAACGGTCGCTCGTCGTCTTTTTTATGTTTCGGGCAAATATTTGGAAAAAGAGGAGCCGATAGTTGTGCAACCCGGCACTTCCGATGTTAAAAGCACCTCGGGAGCCTCTGCCTTCCGGACTTGTTTTATATGGCTCTTTGTTATCGCTGTTGTTGCATTTTTAGTTGCGAAAGCAGCGGCGGAGAATAAGAATGGTGACAACAATATGATATACACTATTCCACGATAACTGTGTTGTGATTCTCCTGTATCGGTCACAATGACTATCCCACGGCAAACCAAAAGTTGTCAAACCCTGCTTTAAAGTGCCGGTTTGGCAACTTTTGTCATGTCAACAGCGGTCAAAATTTGTCGTGCAATATTTTTTGACTAACTTTGCAGAAAATATTACGCATACAATGATTAAAAGAATACTTGCAATCGCCGTCAGTGTGCTCGCCTTGAGTGTCACTGCATTTGCCCAAACGTCAACGCGCTGGGGTGTCACCCTCGGTGGCAACTATAACCAAATTCACTTCAAGCAGAGTGACATCGTCAAGGTCGACCGCGGTTTCGGTCCGGTGGTAGGATTGAACGGTGAGATGAACATTCCCGGTCTGGGATTCGCTATCGACGCGTCAATCCTCTACAGCATGTATTCGAGTAAAATTCACTTCGGTGATTGGAAAGTGTGGAACAGCGCGGGCTTGAATACCAAGACTGTAATGATGCACAATATAGACATTCCGCTGAACCTTAAGTTAAAATACAGCAAGTTAAACGGATTTGAGAACACGCTGAAGCCGATGATTTACTTCGGACCGACATTCAGCATCAATGTTGCCGGCACCAATAGTAGCGACCACTTGAAGTACAACGGCATGAACACTATGCTACACTTCGGTGTCGGCATGGAGTTATTTAACCGTTTCCAGGTGTCGGGCGAGTATAGTTTTGCTATCGGAGAGTCAATGCGCACGCGAGTTCTTGACGAGAATGTCGCCAAGAACCGGTGCTGGTCGCTCGTGTTGACCTATTATTTCAAAGATTAAAGGGGAAACGTGGTGAGCATAGCCGAAGCCACTTCGGCTGCCGCATCTTCGCCGACCGACAAGGCAACTACAGTCAATGCAAACTCGGTGGCGGCACTCGGTCCGTTGCCGGTGACGATGTTGTCGCTCACGATGACAGGTTTGGCACCCCAATGCACACCGCTCACACCCTTCTCCATTCCCGGATAACACACCGCATCACGTCCCGACAGAATACCGAGGGGACCGAGTACTACTGCCGGTGAAGCACAAATTGCGGCAATCAGTCCGCCGCGCTTGTTGTGTTGCACCAGTGCGTCGCACACTCCGACGTGAGCAGCAAGATTGGTCGCCCCGGGCATGCCACCGGGCACAATAAGCCAATCGGCATTATGGGCGACATCGGCATCAAACATTGCATCGGCAAGCACCTTGACACCATGGGCACCACGCACGGTGAGACTGTCACCTATAGACATAGTCACCACGTTAAGCCCGGCGCGTCTCAATACATCAACCGTTGTTAAGGCTTCGATTTCTTCAAAGCCATCGGCAAGGAAAACAATAGCAAGATCCATATTAATAGTATTTTATGTGTTTGTGTTTGTGTTTGTGTTTGTGTTTATGTTTTAAATTGTCTATTTACTCTTGAGAAAATATATTTGCAAACAGTTGAAAACCAACAATTCATTTTGAACTGTAGTAAACTTTCACCTCGCCCACAGGTAACTTACCCACGAGCAACAGCGGAATGTGACGCTCGTCAGCACTCATCCAAGCGTTGATGCCGTCACTGCTCTGTTTTCCGCCATCGCGAGTGAACGAGAAAACAAGGTGATAACTGTCGCGTGCCGAACCGTCACGCAATTTAACCTGTTCACGTCCCTTGTAGGCAATAGTCAGCGTCTCTTTCTCTTTACCGCTGAATATCACTACCTTGAGCCTACCGTCGCGAGCGAGACGGTCGTAGTCGACATCACGCAACATATAAAATACGCTCAACATGTCGTAGGCGGGAGTGCTTGAAGTCAACGATAGCGATGCCGTGGGCTTGTCCTTGCGATAACGGGCACATGATGCCGTGGTGCCGGAGGCGGAGTGATTGAAGTTCACCACGTCACGGGCGTAGTAAGAATCCTCGTGAGTGAGTTTCTCGTAACGCAAAGGACGCTTATCGGCGCGCATGGCACTCTTGAGCGTGTCGCGCACCGAATACACCTTATCAGCCCATGAGCGAGTCTTGCCGGTGAGCATGGCATTATATCCGCTCGAAGTTCGCTTGATAGTCAACTTGGCATCGGCGGCATGCTTCCATATCACGCCCCATTGATACACGACCTCGTAACGCAGAACTTCTCCGCTCGCAGTGTAGTCGGTCGCTTGAGCGAAACACACAAGACAACAAACAATCACTAAAGTGTAAAATCGTTTCAACATAAATGTTAAATTTAACAATTAGACACCATGAGCGGTCAATGGTTTAAAACGACTGATAAAAGCGGAACACACATCATCGGGGACACATCACTTCTCGGGTTCCACAACCTTGAGACGATCGCCACTCCCCTCAGCGACAACACGATAATACATCGGTGAATAGCCACCGAACACCGGTTGAACCGGCAACCCCGCTTGGTTGCGCTCAAAATGTCCGTCTTTCTCTTTCTTGATATTTCCGTCAAGGTACTTGACAAGCAGATATTCACCTAATGCGCGGTATCGGGCGGTTGCACCGTTAGCGGCATTGATGCTGCGGTTGCACAACAAGGTCACAGCCGCTGCCCTATCGGCGGTTTCAAGCGCAGCGAGTGCATCGGCTTCCACAATAGGTTGAGTCGCCTCAAACTCATCTTCAATAGCGGTCTGCACGCGTCTAATGTCACCTATCATCTGTGAGTAGCGTGCGTAGGCTTGATTTGCCACCCAATTATTGACCCAAAAGGCACTATCCCAATTCAGCGTCAACAGGTCGGCCGTGCCGGGAGCGTAGGAACGCGGTGCCTCGGTCAAACAACAGTACATAGGCACAAAAACCGCTGTGTTGGCATCATCGACACCGAACCATATCACACCACCCACTTCATCGGGCAACCACGAACGCATTTGCGATACAAACACCCAACCTGTTTGTTGGGTTGCAATAGCACGTTCCATACAGTAGGTCACACTATCGACGACAAATTCCATCGGTCTCCAACGGTAAGGGACATCGTAGGCGGTCTTAGCCCCCGGGTCAACCGTCATGTCAAACGGGGTGCCTTCGAAGTGGTCGCGCATCATATTTTGTAAATCACGAACACCGATTTTGCAGTCCGGTTTGACGAACAGAGGCATTATCTCGGCATCGCGTTTGCCGTTGATAAAAGGCAGATAACGATCCATGCCGGTTGCGAAACGGTTGAAGTACGACCACACGCGAGCATCACAGCCACGCAGTGTACCGAAGTCGGCAGGCGAATATGTCGCCGAGAAGTCAAACTCCTCGTCTTTACCGTTAAAATAGCCCATCTTGCGAGCGAACGAGATTACGTCATCACTATATAAGCAATTAGCCTTATCGTTCAATGGGAAACGATGAATGCGCGACTGATTGGCATGTCCGGCTATACAATCGTCAGGCACACGCATCGCCACCCATACGGCACCTTTCTCCTTAGCACCCTTGCCGATGAGATCCATTATCCACACCTCATCGGGGTCGCCAAACGAGAATGACTCGCCCTCGCTGCAATAACCGTAATCATTGATTAGTTGTACAAACACATCTATTGCTTCACGAGCGGTGCGGGCGCGTTGTAAGGTGACGTAAATGAGGCTGCCGTAGTCCATTATATCCTCGGCGGTGTGCTCACACAATTCCTCACGTCCGCCGTAAGTACTCTCGGCTATAGTCAGTTGATGCTCATTGATGTTGCCTACCACATTGTAGGTGTGGGCAACTTCGGGTATTTCACCGAGCACAGTGCCGGTGTCCCACTCGGTAATAACGCGCTTGTCACCCGGCTTGTGGTCGGCTGCCGGTAGGATTACCAATTCACCGTAGAGCGTGTGGGAATCGGCGGCGTAACTGATAAGGGTCGAGCCGTCGGTTGTCGCCTTCTTTCCCGCCACCAAATTGGTACAAGCCAGCGCACTTGTTCCGGCGGACAACAATGTCGTCACAACGATTATTTTAAGACAGTCATTCATCTCTTGCTATAGTTAGTGTTAATATACAATCTTTTACAGTTCGTGTCATGATGTCGTAAACGGTAGTTGCGCTATGTCCTACGCCACAGGTGATGCCGTCGGGCAATCGGTCTACTTGAAATGCCGTCATCAGCAATTTGCTGTTACCCTCGGCTTTGAACATCGCCTCCTTGGCAGTCCATGCGAGCAGTTGTTCATCAATCGTGACAAAACGCTGTTGCTCGTCGTCATTCATGAAACGTTCAACCACTCGCGCCACCCTGTCGCTGCGATATTCTACATCAACGCCGTGACGGGCTTGTCGCGACACCGCCAACGCCACCAGACCTCGCGTGTGGCTGATGCTCACCCGAGCATCAAGGTCAGGCACAACCGGTGCTCCATCTGCGTCATGCTCGAGCCGCCGCACACCCACGGTTGCATTGAGCAATAAGCGTTCAACCGACATCTCGCTGCACCGTGCCACGCTACATGGCAATTCACCTAGTGTAATGCCTTCACGCGTGCACAACATCGTCAACTCTTGCAATGACTCGGTGACGTGCCACAAGCTCACTGTCACGTTATCGAAAACTATGTCATCAAGTCGTGGCATCAGGCACGCTTAATTTCAACTTTCACCTTTTCAATGCGATATTTCATCACCTTGTTCACGGTGAAAGTCAGTGATCCGAGTGTCAATACTTCGCCCTCGCGCAAGAAGTCACCCTTGGCGGCAAGCAACAAACCGGCAAGTGTCTCGGCATCTTTAGCAGCGGTGCCGAGGTCACTCTCCTCAATATCGAGTGCTCTCGTGAAATCGGCAAGAGGGGTGAAACCGTCAAACAGGAAGACATCGGGTGCAAGCCGGGTGAAATACTTTTCCTCGGTGTCGTACTCGTCGTCAATATCACCTACAATCTCCTCAAGAACGTCCTCCAATGTCGCTATACCTTGAGTACAACCGAACTCATCAACGACGATTGCCACGTGCATCTTGCGCTTGCGGAAATCCTCCAACAGGTCGTCAAGCATGCGCGTCTCGGGCACGAAATAGGCGGGACGCATCAGGTTTTGCCAGCGAAATTTGTTATCACGTTTACCTATATAGGGCAGCAAGTCCTTGGCGTACAATATACCCTTGATGTTGTCGGGACTTCCGTCAAACACCGGCATGCGACTGTAACCGGTTTCGATAACGCGACGCACCACGTCTTCGAACTTGTCTTCAAAGTCCAGGTCGACCACATCTACACGAGGTCGCATTATCTCGCTCACCGTCTTGTCACCGAAGGTTAAAATGCCTTTCAATATATTGGTGTCGTTGAGCGTTCCCGACGCGGCTGCGACTGCGAGAGCCGATTCCAAGTCCTTGGCAGACACCGGGCGCGGCTTGTCGTTCACGAAGCGGTTGACAAATTTCATGCCTCGCACCATAACGCGTGCAAACGGCGAAAACAACTTCACCGCTCCTTGTAGCGGAGCCGACACCAACGAGGCGAATGCCACGTTATAACTCTGAGCATATAACTTGGGTATAATCTCACCGAACAACAACACCAAGAATGTCATCACGACAGTACGCACAACGAAATTGACAACCGTACTGTTAAATACAAAAATTTGGTTCATTGCGAAGTTGAGCATGATGACTATCATCACGTTGACAAGGTTATTGCCGATGAGGATAGTGGCAAGCAGTTTGTCGGGTTGCGAGAGCAGGCGCGACACGCGTTTTTTCACGGTCTCGTCTTCGATAGAGTCAATGTCCTCGTGTGTCAAAGAGAAATAAGCCAACTCCGAGCCACTGTTGAAGGCCGATAATACCAAACCGAGCACAGCGACAACAATTGCCGCCACGCTACCCGGTGCAGGAATATTCACGGTAACGAAATTGGGTGTCGACAAGAGGGTCGACACGCTGTGTATCAACGAGATACACGATAACGGGTCAGGATCCAAGTCTAAGTCCTTTTAATTAAACAATCACTGTACCGGTGAGGCACAGCCGGCATGATGCCCTAATGTGGCAACAAAGTTACAAAATTAAAGCGAATAATGAATTATCAAGACAGAATAATGTGTCAATTTTGCTGACATGTCTCACCGCTATTGTCACCACCCGGTGATAATTGTTCTTGACGGAGCGTACGTTCGCGCTGTCGGCGGGCGAGAATGTCGGTGAGTTGCTTGTGTAAAGCAGCACGATGCTTGCGCTCACGTTTCGCTTGTTGCTCGGTATATTCGAGCCAACGCCTTTCCAAATAGTTATCTGCCATTGTCGAAGTGCTATAACCCACTTGATTAACTTTAATTATCGCAAAATTACAAAAAATCGGTAACAAATAACTAATTTTGCAACATGAAAGAGTTGTTGACAGGAGAACAAGTTCACTTGCGCGCATTAGAGCCGACCGATATCGACACTGTGCTGGCATGGGAGAATGACACCACGTCGTGGGACACAAGCGACACTGTGGCTCCTATGTCGCGCGCTACCCTATGGCAGTATTTGCAGGACTATGTTGCCGACATCTATCGTCAAGGTGAGTTGCGCTTGATTATTGAACACAACACGACACGTGATATTATCGGCATGGTGGAACTGCGTGACTTCAGTGCGCTCAACAATCGTGCCGAAGTAGGCGTGTTCATTGCACCGCAATGGCGTGGCGAGCGATATGCCACACAAGCAATGAGTCTGACTGTCGATTATGCCGGCGAATACCTCGGGATACGCAGCCTTTATTGTTACGTCCCTGTAGACAACGTTGCGAGCGAACGAATGTTGACGGCTTGCGGTTTCGAGCCCATAGGCACGTTGCATTCTTGGATACGTCGCGGCAATGTTTATCGTGATGCGGTCATCATGCAACTCGTTTTATAGGGTTATCCCCTCTCAATTATAATTATCGGTAAATCAAGTCACACGAGATATGAAAGTACTGAAATTCGGAGGCACATCGGTCGGTTCGGTCGAGGGTTTGAACAATATCAAGCAAATTGTAAACGACAATGCCGACAGTTTGATTGTTGTTGTCAGCGCGTTGTCGGGTGTCACCAATACCCTTGTTGAGATGACTCGCCTTGCAGCAAGTCATGATGCCGGTTACGAAGCGATGTTACCCGCATTGGTCAAGCGTCACGAGGACATTATCAATGTTGTAGTGCCTCGTGAGGGACGATTGTCGTGCATGCGCGTGGTCAACACGTTCGTCAACGAGAGTTTGAGCAACTCGTTAGGAGTGCTGATGGCTAACACCGAATTGAGCGATGAGTTGTATGAGGCGGTTAGTGATGCCATCGTGAGTCATGGCGAAATTTTATCAAGTGCCATCGTGTCGTTGATGCTTAAAAACAGCAAACCTCACTTTGCACCGGCATTCATTCACACGACCGACGAAAACGGAAGTCGCATTGTCGATTGGGCATCAACCGAGAAACACGTGATCAAGGAATTCGCAGGAGACATGACACGCGTTCATGTGGTACAAGGTTTCATTGCAGCCGACAGTCAAACCGGTGTCAAGACCACGTTGGGTCGAGGCGGAAGCGACTATACGGCAGCCATTCTCGCTGCAATCTTACAGGCCGACTCTCTTGAAATTTGGACTGATGTCGACGGTTTCTACGATAGTGACCCACGCACCAATCCCGACGCGCGCCTTATCGAGCGCATGACTTACGAGCAGGCTCAACGATTGTGTGACAATGGTGCAAAAGTAATTTATCCGCCGACCATAGCACCGGTGGCGATGCGTGGCATTGACGTATGGGTCAAAAACACTTTCAACCCTACGGCACCGGGCACGCTCATCACCGGGAAGTAACACTACGGACGCTGCACTGCCGTTGCAGGTAACCACGCGCGGCTTACGGTAGCGCGTGGATGTTCTATCGCGTACCAACGAACAGTATCGGCATCAACACTGTCAACAAGCAACACACGCGTGCCGGGTTTGAGCGACAGCACAACCTGTGAACTGTCGGTCACCTCGCGGGGCACCGCATTAAGACGTGTGCCCGTCGCGGTTATCACAGCGAAGCGATGACGCGATGTGACATCGTGAACTTGCGCTGCCATCACGTTGAGCAACACACACATGATGAGCGACACTAATGCTGCAAAAAAGCCGACCTTACGCATCACAACATTTTCCGAGACGAAATACACGGCAATACCGACAAGGATAAGGAAAAATGTCACGACAGCCCACACGGCGTAGGTGTCGCCCGAGTGAGAAAACATCAGTCGTTTGAACGACGCTATCACATAGTGATCCGAAGCGAAAGCGTCATCTGTCAGCGAGGCACGTTCACGCGTGATTTTCAATGCGTCTTTCGCGTCGTTGTTCGATGGGTCAAGCATCAATGCCCGCTCGAAACAGGTAACGGCAAGCGGTATATTGTTCAAACGGTAATAATTGGCTCCTATGTTATAACACAACTGCGAGGACGTGCCCTCGCGCTCAATCGTCAACAATGTGTCAAGCGCATTGTTATACATGCGATTGTTGTAGTCGACCTCCACGCTGTCGAGTGTGGCTCTGATGTCTGTAACCGATGCCGTTGCCACGAGTGACATCACGGCTGACACTATTATACTGATGATGCTTTTCATTGGATTTTCACTTTATTAAGACGCTCAATCACGTCGGCGGCACGCGAGAGGTGTGTGTCGGCATTGTCCATGTCACCTCGGGGCGAGTACTGTTCGAGTTGACAATCGTCAAGCAAGGACAAGGTGTCAGCGATCAAGTTGTCGGTTACGGCATGATCGCGCAGTGTCATCTCGATATTGTCGCGATTGAGCACCGACATCGGCATGGAGAGTTTGTCACTGATGAAACCCCACAACGCGCCTAATAACTCTGCATAGAATTCGGAGTGTTTGCCCGATTGTGATGCCAATGCGGTAGCGCGCTTCAGTCGTTTACCGGCGACACGCCCCGCACGCACACGGCGTAACAACAAGAGGTCGGAATGCAGTTGCAGATGTTTGCGATAAACTCGTGCCAAAATCCCGGCAACAATAAGTGGCAACAAGTAACACAACCAATAACCGACACTACCCCACCACTGTTTGTGCCGATTGTTCAACGACTCGATGTCAACGTGTTGCAACGGTGCTATATCAATGTGTCCCATTCGCTCGCTTGACGACGGTGTTCCCTTGCCTTGTTCCACATTGAGCAGATGCTCGCCTACAGGCACAGTGACATATTGTCCCGATTCGGGATTAAAGTAGGAAAATTCTGTCGCGGGGATAGTGAAGCGTCCGGCAAACTGAGGAATGAAGGTGTAAGCCGTCGAACTTGTTCCGGTCACGTTGGCACCGGTGACACTCGCGTTAACGTCGGTTGCGGGTTCGTACACGTCAAATTGATCGGGCAGTGCAATTTCGGGGGCTTTGATGTACTTGATGTTGCCTGTTCCCGTGATTTTCAAGGTCAATGTGGCAGCACTATAAGTCTTGAGATTATCGGGTTTGAGCGAAGTTGTGATGTCAAATTTACCCACGGCTCCGGTGAACGATGTCGGCTTCGGTTCGGGCAGGGGCAAGATATTGACGGTCGCCGAGTTGCTTGTCACGTGCAGACTACGTTCTACCGGTTCGCGCATAGTGCCGAACAAGGTGCGATAGGATACAAACTGTACTGCTGTCACGTCATACTCCCCCGATGTAATCTTTAATTGACCGGATTGCTGCGGATAAAGAATACAATGCTTCAGCACCGCGACGTGATACTGCTGTCCGTTATAAGTTTCCACATTATCCAGACTGGGTTGCCGGTCTATCTCCTCAATCAGGAAACCGTCGAACGACGGCTGTTTGTTCACCATGAATTCCGAAATACCATACTTGGTGTACAACTTGATTGTACACACCACGGCTTGCTGCTCGTACACACGTGGTTTGGACATATCAATGCGGACAAACAGGTCATTTGCACTGACACCGTGGTCGGCTTCTTGTGAGTCAATGTCGTCTATCGAGACGCGAGGCTGACGTTGTTGTTGACCTTGTTGACCTTGTTGACCTTGTTGACCGCTGTTATTGCCTCCGTTGTCTGCGGCGGTTACCGTGATGTTAATCGGCCGTGTGGTCAAGCGCTTTCCACCCACAGTCACGGCTGCAGCACCAATATTGATTGTGCCGGTTGACTCGGCCTTGTAGGTCATGGTGTAGGTCACTGATGTAGATGAAGTTGATTTACCGTTGATAATGCTCATTGAATAGGAAGACGAGGTTGCGGGACCGAAGATAAGTTTCGCACCGGTCACCTCGGGTGCTTCAAAATTGCTACCCTCACCGTTTTCCAACTTGAATGCGACACGAAACTTCTCGCCTTCAGCCACTTGGCGAGGCGCATTGGCACTGAAAGTTGCCGCTGTGACCGTCATCACCGCCAACAACGACACTATGATTGCAAATATACGATGTTTCATTAATCTCGTGCTACGTTTTGTCACCATTTTCGACCTGTACGTTGTCGCTCGCGCCGTTCTTGCTTGGCGCGCTCGGCATTCGCCTTTTGTTGAGCGGCACGTTCGCGATCCTGCACCGCCTTGAGTACCTGTTCCACGCCTTGCTCACTCATGCCGCTTTGTTGTTGCTGCTCTTTTTTGTCGGGACTGTTTTGCCCCTGCTGATCCTGTTGATCTTGATTTTGCTTATCGTTCTTATCTTTGTTGTTGTCTTGATTGTTGTCCTGATTGTTGTTCTGCTTTTGATCTTGTTTGTTGTCTTGATTTTGGTCTTGGTCTTGGTCTTGATTGTTATTATTACCGCCACCATTGGACTGCTGTTGTTGTTGTTGCTGTTGTTGCTGCAATTTCAGTTGAGCGAGACGCAGGTTGTCGCGAGCATCATCGTCATCGGGGTTGCAACGCAAAGCGTTTTTATATCGCTCGACGGCTTTAGCATAGTCTTCGTGCGCATAAGCCACGTTGCCGGCATCGTATTGTGACTGACTTGCCAACAATGGCTCGACAGTCAAGTGAAATGCCGAGTCCAACAGTGCGACGGCAGACGTGGTGGGGTCTTGCTCCCCCTCAGCGTGATGCCCCGCAAGATTGGTTTGACCCAACAATGCTGTCGCTTTGTTAACACGCGCGATAGCCGACGAGTCGTTCGCGTTGATTGCCTTGGTATAGTCAATCTCCGCCTCGGCAAAACGTTCGTCCTTGACATCATTGTTACCCTCACGCACAAGACGACGCTCGACCGTCGTGCTCGGGTCGCGAGGAACTTGTTCGGCACACGATGGGAGCATGAGTGCAGCGGTCACAATGATTATGGTATAATAAAATATTTTCATCGACGATTAAAGATGTTGAAACGTTTGAGCCACCGCGACCGTGACTCGGTAACAAAGAACGAAACCGCAAGCAGCACCAGTACGAGCCATGCAAAGACGGGAAACTGCTCATCGTGGCGAGTATAGTTGACCGTTTCGAGTTCGGTTTTTGCAAGACGATCAAGCGAACGCTTTAGCACAGTGACGGCATCGGCACTATTGCCGTTGACAAATGTTCCGCCGCCGGCTCGCGCAATTTCGTTTGCACCCTGTTCATCAAGGCGTGTGGTGACCGGTTCCCCTCGTTCATCGGTCAGGTATGAGCCGTCGGGCATCGGAATGGGTGCTCCGGCGGCAGTGCCTACACCCACCACGTCAACTTCGCGACCGTCGCGATGTGCACCGCGTGCCGAGGAGACGGCATCGTCCTCAAAGTTCTCACCGTCGGTAATGACGACTATGGCTTTTTGACTGTTCGGGCTCGGCGAAAACGATTGAGAAGCCAATGTTATTGCATTGCCTATCGCCGTGCCTTGACTGGGTACCATATCGGTATCCAAATTACTCAAAAACAACTTTGCCGATCGCAGGTCACCGGTGATGGGCATCTGCAGGTAGGCATTACCTGCAAACACTATCAGTCCTACCTTATCGGTCGTGCTGTTCTCAATGAGTTTCTCGGCAACTAATTTTGCCCGTTGCAAACGCGACACGTCACCGGCTTCACCTGCACTTGCTCTCATTGAGTTGCTCACATCAACCGCTATCATCAATTCAATGCCGTGTTTTGTTTCACTCGTACGGCTCGCCCCGGCTCGAGGACGTGCAAGAATAATGACGGCAAGTAGTATCAACAGCAGTTCGATAACCGACATCACGCGTTGTTTGACGACTGTATAGTCAGGCATGAGCGATTTGACAATATCGACTCGCCCCATACGAGCCAAGTTGCGCTCACGAGCTCTCACTTGCAGCCAATATATCAACGCCACGAGTGGCAACAGGGCTAACAAATAGAAATATTGAGGATTGGCAAAACTCATTCGACTAAATCTTTTCAATGGTGCAACAGCATCATAATTAAATTATCACAAGTGGCGCAGTATCACTCTTCTCATCACGACATCAAGCAACAACAGTGCCAACAACGCTATTGCCCACGGCATGTAAGCGTCTTCGCTGTGAGTGTAGTTTTGAACATCGAGGCGCGTTTTCTCGAGGCTGTCTATCTCGGCAAACACTTGTTGCAGCGTCTTGTTGCCCGTAGCACGAAAATACTTTCCACCGGTTGTACCGGCTATTTGTTTGAGAGTGGGTTCATCAATGACCACTTTCATGTTTTGATATTGAAAATTGCCCAAGGCATCAACGGCGACCGGCGTGGGTGCCGTGCCGTTGGTTCCCACTCCGATGGTATAAATTTTAATACCATACTTGCTTGCTATACCTGCCGCCGACAAGGGCGCAACGATACCGGTATTATTACTGCCATCGGTCAGCAAAATTATGCTTTTACTCTTGGCTTTGCCGTCTTTGATGCGGTTGATTGCTGTGGCAATGCCATCGCCTATTGCGGTGCCGTCTTCAATAACACCTAATTGTATTTCACGTATCGAGTTCACCAAGGTCGCATTATCCATGGTCATCGGCACTTGAGTGAAACTCTCGCCCGCAAAAATCACGACACCGATGTTATCGTGTTCACGTCCTGCAGCGAACGACGCGGCAACGTCCTTGGCCGCTTCAAGACGATTGGGCTTGAAGTCACGCGCGAGCATACTCGTACTCACATCAATAGCGAGCACGATGTCGGTTCCCTCGACATCACTTGTCGACCAACTGCTGAGGCGTTGCGGGCGACACAAGATGATTACCGTGACGGCAAGTGCCGCCATGCGCAACATGATGGGTACATGACGCAACCACTGCTTGTAACCGGCACCCAATCCTCGCAGGCTTGCCGTGGTGGACACTCGCATAGTCGCAACACGACTTTTGAGACTGTAGATATACCATGCCGCTAATGGAATGAGTAAGGTTAACAGCCACAAGCGTCCCGGGTGCAACAGGTGTAATGACTGCATCATGCGTGCTTGCCCTCCGCGGCATTCACAGGTTCGGGTTGGGGACGTGTCGCCTCAACGAAATCTACGGCTCGCTGCCATGCGCTCTCGTTGTCGGCAGGCATGGCACGCTGACCGGCAAACTTCACCCAATCGGCAATTTCAAGTATCATATTCAAGTGGTCATCGACGGCACGCGTCTCTCCATGCTCGCGCAAGGTGCGTTTGATTTCGGTTGTTGTCATCTCCACCGCGTTGATTCCGTATCGACGATCTATATACACCCTCAAGATGTCGGTCAGTTCGGTGAAATATTGCTTGTCCTGACCTTGCTGCCACAAGCCGCGACGCTTCAACAGGTGCAGTGCCTGCAACGCTTCGTCGGCAGGCGGCAACCGCTTGCGGGCAACATGTGGTATAAAAGCGCCGTGCTTGCGTTTCATGTACACGGCGAGTGCAATCACGACACACAATGCCGCCAACGGCAATATTACCCACCAATAATTAACCAACCACATGGGCAACGCGTCGTACCACTTGTACTCGGGCTCGGCAACCGGCTTCAAGGGGTGCACGTTGTCCAAACTGTCAACATTGACCGGTATCACCTTGAGAGACAAACGGTCGGGTGCAAACGTGGTGTCCGTGCCGACAATATAGGCGACAGGGGGCAGGACGTACAGACCCGAGTCGAACGACTGTAACACGATGTCACGACGTATCTGCTCGCGCCCGTTACCGATGTCGCTCGTGTCTCCGTCAAGACGCGCCGCCACCTCGACCTCGCGCGTGAGGGTGTCGACGGCGTCAATATTCAGTCGACCGGTAGTGCCCTTGTCACGGACAAGGTCAATGTGTAACACCGTCACCCTACCCATCAGCAACGTTGCCGAATCCAAGTGAGCCTTGAGTACAGCCGGGGTAGCAAGCGATGCCAGACACGTCGTTATCCCGAGTAATATAATTGTAAATCGTTTCACAATCATCCTCTTTGTTTGAACAATGACATCAACGAGCGAGTGTAGTCCTCGTCGGTGGCGACACTGACCACATCAACACCGGCACGACGCATCGTGGTTGTCATCTGCTGTTGTTGGTCGTACCACCGGCGTTGCCATGCGGCACGCACACGCCGACTGCTCGTGTCGACCCACCGTTGTTCCCCACTCTCGGCATCTTGCATCAAGACCAATCCGACATCGGGCAACTGCGTTTCGCGCTTGTCGTACACTTGTATTGCAATCACATCGTGCTTATGGGCGGCTACCGATAGCGGAGTGCTGTACTCATCGTCGTTGATAAAGTCGCTTAACACGAATGTAGTACAACGCTTTTTCAACGCACCTGTCATGTATTCCAATGCCGCGCCAAGGTCGGTTCCACGTCCCACGGGTGACGTGTCCAACAACTCGCGTATGAGCAACAAGATGTGTTTGCGTCCTTTTTTAGGGGGGATAAAACGTTCGATGCGGTCACTATACAACACCATGCCTACCTTGTCGTTATTTTGTATCGCACTGAATGCGAGCGTCGCTGCAACTTCGGCTATAATGTCACGTTTATACGGACCGACGGCACCGAACAAGTTGCTTGCCGACACGTCAACCATGAGCATCACGGTTAACTCGCGCTCCTCCTCGTACACCTTCACGAAAGGCTTGTGATAACGTGCGGTGACATTCCAGTCAATGTCACGCACATCGTCACCATACCGGTATTCACGCACCTCGCTGAAGGTCATTCCGCGACCCTTGAATGCGCTGTGATACTCGCCGGCGAAGATGTCTTGCGACAAACCGCGCGTCTTGATTTCTATGGTGCGCACCTTGCGCAACAACTCGTTACTGTCCATTAAGGAACTGCAATCTTATCAACTATATTGCTGATTATTTCATCGGCCGTTATATTGTTGGCTTCCGCCTCGTAACTGAGTCCCAAGCGGTGGCGCATCACGTCGTGGCACACTCCGCGCACATCATCGGGAATAACGAAGGCGCGACCGTGCAGGAAGGCGTAAGCACGCGCTGCCTGTGCCATGCTGATGCCGGCACGCGGCGAGGCACCGAACTGCAACATCGACTGCAAATCCGGCAAACCGTAGTCACTCGGGAAACGACTTGCAAACACTATATCCACAATGTAACGCTCTATCTTCTCGTCGAGGTACACTTGCCCGACAACAGCGCGTGTCTCAACAAGATCGGCAGGTGTGACAAGCGAACTGACCGTCACCGGAACAGGACTGATATTGCGACGAATAATGGCAGCCTCGTCATTCTTGTTGGGATAACCCACCAGAACCTTCATCAAGAAACGGTCAACTTGAGCCTCGGGCAAGGGATATGTACCCTCCTGCTCAATGGGGTTTTGAGTTGCCAACACGAGGAACGGGTCATCGAGTTTGAAAGTGTTTTCTCCTATGGTGACTTGACGTTCTTGCATCGCCTCGAGTAAAGCACTTTGCACCTTGGCGGGCGCGCGGTTAATCTCATCGGCAAGAACAAAGTTGGCAAACACCGGACCTTTCTTCACCTCGAACCGCTCTTGTCGAATGCTGTAAATCATTGTGCCGATAACATCGGCAGGCAACAAGTCGGGAGTGAACTGTATGCGACTGAACTTGCCGTCAACAAGACTTGCAAGTGTCTTTATGGCAAGTGTCTTGGCAAGTCCGGGCACTCCCTCAAGCAACACGTGACCGTTAGAGAGCACGGCAATCAACAAGGCATCAACAAGGTGTTGTTGACCCACTATCGTTTGCTCCATACCTTGCTTGATAAGGTTGACAAAGTTGCTCTTGGCGGCTATCAATTCGCTCAATTCTTTAATATTTACTGTCTCGTTCATGGATTAAATGTTTTGAACGTGCAAAATTAAGTATTTCACACTACACATCGCGCAACGGTATCATTAATTAAACCTATCTTTTGCAAAAAAAGGTAAAAAAACAACGGTTTTCGAGCATTCGCTCCATTTGTTTCTACAGGTCTCTAAACCTGAACACACAGTGCCACCCACGGTTTCATCATGGGCGGCACTGTGTGTTTGGCGCATCAGCAAGTCAACACCGCACTTGAGAAGAATGCTCTTTACCGTGTCGAAATGCTATCGACATAACAAGTCAGGAACCTATTATTTATCAAGCCACAGATAGGTGGCGACACTGCTTTCACCGCAATACCACGCGCGAGCCTTGACAAGCGTGGTGCCGGCGGGAACGGTTACCGGTGTCGTCCATTGCGGTGACGAAATCGTAGGGTCGCTGCCGTCAATGGTATAAGTAATCACCACTCCGGGATAAGCGGCATTGGCATACAGTTTACCGTTTTCCACCTTGATACCCGGCTGCAACATGTGGAAGTGATAGCCCATGCGTCGCAATAAAGGTAATTCACGAGTACCTATCTTGAGATTGTACTGATGACGTGCTTCGAGGAATGAACTCTCGTCGCTGTAATCATCGCCCCACTCCGGACGCGCGTTCCAACCGCGTTCGACAACACCGAATACCTTGGGAAGCACATAGCGTTGCACCATGCCGAAGTTGCGCACCGTTTCGGCCCACAACTGACCTTGAACGCCGATGATGTTCTCGGGGAGATCGAGTGTCGGCTTGCCGTTTGCTGCCGACGCGAGGTCTATCGGAGTTCCGTCAAAGGCGTGACGCGCCGTGCGATAGATATTAAACGGTTGAGCCTCCCATGCCTTGAACTCATCAACGGCACCGCCCCAGTGTAAGCCCGGTTCGTCCTGATGCCACGAGTTGCCCATGTCCATGTAGAAATTGGTCACGTTCGACAAGATAACGGGGTAACCGTCGTTGGCGATGTCCACGGGCACAGCAGCACGGGAGCCCACTGTACTCCACGCGTTCACACCGGCAATGCGCTCGCGCATTACTCGACTCCACGCCTCGTCGTGCCCCTGTGCGACTTCCTGCCAACCCTCGATTTTAATGCCGCGGGCGAACATGAGGTCGCTCACGCGGCGCAGGTAATACTCGTGCATCCGGTGGGCATCGGCGATGCCCTCGCGCGACATCAGGGCTTGCACAGCCGGCGACTTGTCCCACGCGCCACGTGCCACCTCATCACCGCCGAGGTGAAGCACCGTGAGTTTCAAACCGGCTTCCTTGTACATGAGCACTAACTCGTCGGTCACCTTTGCCACGAAATTATACACTCCGTCTTGAGCAACATTGAGTACATTATCGGTATAGGCTTGGGCACTGTAATACTCGCTCTTGTCACCATCGTCCCACAAGCGATAACGCTCGGTCTCAACCGGATCAACGTCTTTGAGACGGGCATGGCGTGCTTTCATGGCTACAATAGCGGCACGAGCATGTCCGGGAGTTTCGATCTCGGGGACTACACGCACACCACGTTGAGTGGCGTAACGTAACAAGTCGATAAATTGCTCGCGCGTGTAATAGCCGTTGGCACTTTGCGACAAGTCATCGGGATTACCGTTACCGTCGTAAATCTGTGTCAAAAATTCACGTTCGTCAAGTGTGTGACCGCGACGCGAGCCGACTTCGGTCAATTCGGGTAAACCGGGTATCTCGACACGCCACGCCTCGTCGTCGGTGACGTGAAATTGGAATGTGTTTATCTTGTAATAAGCAAGCAGGTCAATAAAACGTTTTACATTATCGATGGTGGTGAAATTACGTGCCACGTCAAGCATGAAGCCCCTGTAGTTGAAGTCGGGCCAATCGACGACTTCAGCGTTTTGAAGGCGTCCGCCACGACAGTGGTCTATAGCGGCAACAAGAGTTTTCACTCCACACAGGACACCCTCAAGCGATGCACCCGTAATCGCGATTTTGCCGTCGGCAACAGTGAGAGTGTAATACTCGGGATTTTCACTCAATTTCTTGTTGATTTTCAACGTGATTACCGTCGATTGACCGCCTGTGGCGTAAATGCCGCGTTTAGCGAGTTCCCGCTTGAGCATTGAGGCGGCTTGTTTGGCGGCTTTGTTGCCGAACAAGCCACCGGATTTGACGGTCACCAAACCGCCTATCGTCGTGTAGCCGTTGCCCATTATCACTTGCTTGGGCGTGGGGAAGATGTCGTAGTCGTTGGCGGTGTAAGCATCGTTGACGGCATTAACGGTTTCGTTGAAATCGTACACGCGATTCCCGTCGGGATAATCGTTAGGGCGCGATTGCCATTGCCCGGGCTTATCAAGAGGCGCAATGCCTATCTTGACCGGCAACACCTGTCCGTCGCCCGTCACTACATGACCGCCCATGGGGGTGTAACTGATGTTCAACATGGTGCCACGCATGAGCATATCAACGACGAGTGTGTCTTGCGGAGCGAGAGCACGGCAATCGGGGTGCGGTGACACACGATAATAGGTGGTAGCGACTTCGGTCACGTCAACGGCGCAATTTACGGGCAATTCAACACGACGCGAAAATTGGTTGAAATAGAATGTCCAGTCGGTCGAACGCAATGTGTCGGTCGACACATTAGTCAATACAAAGCGCGAACTGTACCAGCCGTCACGGGCATTGTTTGTCCCCATTTGCCACTCAACCGCCAACGGTGATGTGGAGGCACTTGCCATCATGCCCGTCGCCAAGAGGGAGAGTGAGAAAACACTCTTGATTTTTTCGGTCATCATTTCGGTTATTTTATTTATCGCAAGTCAGATGGATTCAAGCGGGTGGTGATGTGTATCAAGACTCTATTTATTAAACCTCGCGTAGTACAGGTTGATACACGCGTTCTCAATCAATTCAAGGGCAAGCGCGAAGTCGTCGGTTGTGCCGTAGTACGGGTCGGGCACATGGTCATACTGTTTGCCGCCGTGTACCCCGCTGATGTACGCGCCCAGCATGATTACTCGTGTTGCAAACTCATATTCGGTCATGCGCGATGACAACCAACGAGCGTTGACACTGTCCATCACGATTATATTGTCAAATCTATCAAAATCGTGCCCCGGGTGTATTGGACGACTCTCATGGTTGATAGTGTAGCCGTGCACCATCAGCGTGCGCACCATGCGACGGTCGGGTTGTTCGCCCGCGTGGAAGTCGATAGTGCCGGCACTGTCAATGAAAAAATCGTTGTGACGACCATGCTCATCGACAATGCGTTGCATCACGGCTTGAGCCGCCGGTGACCGGCATATATTGCCGGTGCATACAAACAACAGTTTTATCATAGTTTTGATAATTCAAGTACTCAAGTTTCGCAAGTTGTTAACTTGCTCACTCATCAAAGATTAACTGCCATGTATCAAGACATCGTTGACACTTTTGTATCAAAACATCGTTGACACTTCGTACATCTTCAATTTAGAGTAATAAGTGTCAACGATGTCCTTAGTCGTTAATATCCACTGTTTCGGTAATGATTTCTACAAACCGATAAACGCGTGTTCCGCCCAAATGGTGGCGATACCCGTCAAATAACCGAGCAAGGCTATAAACGATATTCGCCTCAAGTACCAGAAGAACTCTATCTTCTCAATGCCCATAGCAACGACACCGGCAGCCGAGCCGATAATCAATAGGCTGCCGCCCACACCCGCCGTGAATGTCAGCAGATGCCAGAACAAGCCGTCCTCAACGAAGTAGGTTGCATAGGAAATATCCAAAGCCGCCATTACAGCCGGATCGTTAAACATCTTGATACACGCCGACACGAGCGGCACGTTATCCACGATGCTCGACAGGAGTCCTATCACCGAGGCTATCGTGAACGGCTCGTGTATCGACTCGTTCATGCCGTGAGCCGCCTCCCCGAGAACACCCACTTTAGCGAGAGCCGACACACTCATCAAGATGCCGAGAAAGAACATGATAGTGGTCATGTCAATATTGCGAATACACTGTGATACACGTCCGCCGAGTTTCTTGTCAATGTGCAATTTGCGTATCACTATCTCGGTGATTAACCACATCACACCCAACGAGAATAACATACCCATGAACGGAGGCAGTCCGGTCCATGTCTTGAAAACGGGGACAAATATCAGTGCCACAATACCTATGGTGAAAATCCAACGACTCAGGTCGGGGTGTTCGGCGGCAAGGCGATTGGTATCTTCACGGTGTTGCACGGTCATTATCTCGCCCTCCTTGACCCAACGCGAAGCGATGAGCACCGGCACCACGACCGACATGATACAGGGCAAAAGCAACGCGGTGATGAGTTTCATCGTCGTCACCTTGTCGGCCATCCACAACATGATAGTAGTCACGTCGCCTATAGGAGACCACGCGCCACCACTGTTGGCTGCCAACACAATAACACCGGCAAACAACCACCGCTCCTCACGGTCGCTGAGCAACCTACGCAACATCATCACCATGATAATGGTAGTGGTCATGTTGTCAAGCACGGCACTCAAGAAGAAAGCAAGAACGGCCATCACCCACATCAGGTGCACCTTGCTCTTGACGTGAATGTGATCGGTGATGAAATTGAAACCGCCGTAACGGTCAATGATTTCAACTATGGTCATCGCACCGATGAGGAAAAACAATATCTCACAAGTGTCACTCAATTGGTAGAGCACACCCTCGTGAACCTCATCAGAATCGGCACCCGACAGTAAAGCGTACAACGTCCACAGCACGGCACACATGATGAGTGCGAACGTTGCTTTGTTGACCTTGATGGGATGTTCACACGCGATGAGCACGTAACCCACGAGGAACACCACAATCATTGCAGTTATCATAATCTTCTATCACTTACTTTCTTAAATTGCGCAATTATTCTCGTCTGTTGCCGTGAAATCATCTGATGCGGTCGGCACTCTCGAGCAACTGTTTGTCCGATTTGACACCACGCCTGCCAAGCACGAACATCAACAATGCCGATACAGGCAATGCAGTGATCCACAAGTTGACCGACCCGATGCCGTTGAGAGTCACAGCATTATAGATATTCACACCGACAATCAGCACCAAAGTAACTGTTATACAGATGAGTATATTCACATTCCTCAACTGTCGCTTCAAGTTGCCGTATTGGAATATCACTATCAATGACAGCACTGTCACCAGCAGCGACACAATGGGTATCACTGCCGTCGATGGCGATTGAATTAAGGTGTCCCACAACGACCGCGACGCGTCGCCCTCGTCAAGGGGATTATATAACGGTAAGAACGTGAATAATATCATTGCTACTGCCCCGAGGAACAGGTAAACCGATTGTATTCGTTGAAGCATAAGTGCACGTTTTTAAAGTCAGGAAAAAATCTGTCAGCAAGCCTTAAAACTCATGTCAAGCGACTTGACCGAATGAGTGAGCGCGCCCACCGAGATGTAATCGACACCACACTCACCGTATTGGCGCAGTGTGTCGAGTGTGATACCGCCACTGGACTCGGTTTCGACTCTGCCGGCTATCAAGGCGACAGCGCGTCGGGTGTCGGCCGGGGTGAAGTTGTCAAGCATGACGCGGTCTACCCCACCGTGATCGAGCACTTGCTGCAATTCGTCGAAATTACGCACCTCAATTTCTATCTTGAGAGGCTTGTTGTTCTCCTCACACCAACGGTGCGCCGCTTCTATCGCCGGTACTATTCCTCCGGCAAAGTCCACATGATTATCCTTGAGTAAAATCATGTCGAACAAACCGATGCGGTGGTTGCAACCGCCGCCTATAGCCACGGCTTCCTTTTCGAGCAGGCGCATTCCGGGCGTTGTCTTGCGAGTGTCGAGCACTCGCGTCTTCAAGCCCTCGAGACATTGTTGGTAACGCGCTGTTGTCGTGGCGACACCGCTCATGCGTTGCATGATGTTGAGCATCAACCGTTCGGTCTGCAACAAGGAACGCACCTTACCGCTCACCACAAATGCCACGTCACCCGGCTTGACACGGGCACCGTCGTTGATAAACACTTCCATTGTCAACTCGGGGTCGAAGCGTTCAAACACTCTACGGGCAATTTCCACACCGGCAAGCACACCTTCCTCTTTAATGATAAGTCGTTGTTTGCCATGTGCTTCAGCCGGAATACAACATAGGGTTGTGGCATCGCCGTCACCAATATCCTCGGCAAAGGCAAGGTCTATCAATTCATTAATGAGTTCGTCTCTTGTTTTCATCGCATCAGTTATTGCTAAATTTGGCGCAAATTTAATAAAACAAACTGTGTCATGCAAATTTTGTTTACACTGAATTTCACACCTGATTTCGGCAACACATCTCACCTGTCCACACCAAGCGCAACGATGCCGGTTACGACCCGAGTACATTACAACAAAACGACAAGTCCCCGAAGTGCCGACACTTCGGGAACTTGTATAATACCTTAATTCCGCAGCACTTTAGTTTAACTTTCTTTATAAAATCCTGAGCAACAAAATGTTGCCCAGGATTTTGTCATGTCAGATTTTTCACTTATCTTAGTGCTGCATTTCAAAACAAGCAAATTCTTCAATGACATGACAAAATTAAGCATTAAATCCGAGAAAATCACACCTTTTGGAGGTATTTTTCATGTAAGGGAGCATTTTTCCCGTTTCGTTGGTCCGGTTATAGACAAAGTGTTGGGCACACGTAGTGTGTCATACGGCTATCAGTACAGCGAGATTGTGGGTTCGCTGTTAAGCGTCTATTTCTGCGGTGGAGATTGTGTGGAAGACGTGACAAGCCACCTGATGCCTCACCTGTCACTTCATCCGACACTGCGCACTTGCAGCTCCGACACCATTCTGAGAGCCATTTCAGAACTAACGACGACAAATATAACCTATACTTCTGATTCGGGCAGAAGCTATGATTTCAATACTGCCCCAAATCTGAACAGCCTGCTTGTCAAGGCGCTTATAAGCACCGGTCAACTTGTTTCCGGTCGGTCATACGACATGGACTTCGACCATCAGTTCATAGAAACGGAGAAATACGATGCCAAGATAACCTACAAGAAGTTCACCGGCTACAGCCCCGGCGTGGCCGTCATTGGCGACCTCATCGTCGGGATAGAGAACCGTGACGGCAACGCCAATGTCCGTTTCCATCAGCAGGACACGCTTGAGCGCATCTTCTCGAATCTTGAGCAGAACAACATCCGCATCAGACGCGCCCGCATGGATTGCGGCTCCTGTTCACGGGAGATTGTAGAGACCGTCGAGAAACACTCGGAACACTTCTATATCCGTGCCAACCGCTGCGCATCGCTATATGATTGCCTACTGTCACTGCGTGGATGGCAGCGCGAGGAAATAAACGGCATTGAGTATGAACTGAATTCCATCCTCACAGAGAAATGGGAAGGCAAGCCGTACCGTCTCGTCATACAGAGGGAGCGGCGTGTCAACGGCGAGCTGGACTTGTGGGAAGGCGAGTACACCTACCGCTGCATCTTAACCAATGACTACAACTCGACCAATCGGGAGATTGTAGAGTTCTACAACCTCAGGGGTGGCAAGGAGCGTATTCTCGATGACATGAACAATGGGTTCGGATGGGCCAGGCTGCCAAAGTCTTTCATGGCGGAGAACACCGTTTTCCTGCTGTTGACGGCACTCATACGCAACTTCTACAAGTTCCTCATGGACAAACTTGACACAAAAGCATTCGGACTGAAGAAGACGAGCCGCATCAAGACCTTCGTGTTCAGATTCATCAGCGTTCCCACCAAA
>CALDIF010000015.1 GCA_937901905.1 uncultured Porphyromonadaceae bacterium
GTTCAATGGATAGAATAAAGGATTCCGGTTCCTTCGATTGGGGTTCGACTCCCCATGGGGTTACAACATTGGAAACAGGCGGTTATGCTTAGGAGCATAACCGCCTGTTTCCAATGAATTGGCGATTTGAATAGAACTCAAACTTTAAAAAATCGGAGTAAATATCAAGTTACAAGGCAAGGTGCTGCACCTTATTTGTTGTCGATTAGAACGACAGCATAGGCTGCGATGCCCTCCTCACGCCCCGTGAAGCCGAGTCGCTCGGTAGTGGTCGCCTTGACCGACACATTGTTGCTGCTACAACCTATCACTCGTGCCAACTCGGCACGCATTGCAGGCACGTGGGGACCGATGCGAGGTTGCTCGGCACAGATGGTTATATCACAGTTGACCATCGTGTAGCCTTGAATTGTCAATAGTTTAACCACGTTACGCAACAAGATACGGCTGTCAATGCCACGATACTGCGGGTCATTGTCAGGAAAATGCTTGCCAATGTCACCCAAGGCAGCCGCGCCTAACAGCGCGTCGCACAATGCGTGTATCGCCACATCGGCATCGCTATGCCCCAACAATCCCTTGTCGTGTTCCAACTTGACACCGCACAGCCACAATTCGCGTCCGGCGACCAAGCGGTGTACGTCAAACCCCATTCCGACTCTCATGACACATCACTTTAAAGAAGACGCGACACTACCTGTAATGTCGACAACCGACGCGCCGGCATAGGCGACGGGAGTTTTACTCACATCAAGCACGAGGTCGATACCCCGCTCGGCGGCGACCGAAGCAATCGCAGCATCAATAGCCTGGTGTAACGGTGCCAACAAGGCATCGCGACGCACTGTCAAATCGTCTTCGGAAGCACGACGAAAATCTTTGAGTTTATTGTCAAGGTCTTGCAATTCTTTGATGCGCCTATCTCGTATCGTAGCCGGAGTGTCGCCATTCACGGTTTCTTGATAATCGGCATACTTATCGTTGAAATCGCGCTGCATTGCAGTGTATTCCTGACGATAAGCGTCACTCAAACTCTTTAACTCGGCTTGAGCCGTGGCATACTCGGGCAAACCGTGTAACAAGGTTTCACGATTGACCGTTGCCACAGTCGTTTGAGCCGTCATGTTCACCCAACCTGCAATCGCTACAAGCAGTAATAAGATACGTTTCATGTATTTCGGTTTTAGCAACGTCAAACAACACTTATTCGCGCCTATTCACACCACTCGGTCAAACCGGCAATCATGGAACAGACGCGAATAAACCGTATTGATTAATATCACTTGATACCCAACTTCGCTTTCACCTTGGCACTGATGTCCTCGGCACCTACTCCTTGATACACAATAGCCGGTGTGGCGAGGTCAAACACGAAGGTATAACCGCCCTCGGCACCGACAGCCTGAATGGCCTGTTGCAACTTTTGGCTCACCGGTGCGATGAGTTGCTCTTGCTGGCGTTGCAAGTCCTGCGAAGCAGTTTGCTGGAAGTTCTGTATCTTCTGGTACAACTCCTCAAGTTCTTGCTGACGACGCTCCTTGATGGCATCGAGTGTATTAGGATCCTTGTCCAATGCTTGGAAGTCGGCGAGGTCCTTTTGGAATTTGTCTTGCAAATTCTTGAGTTCGGCATCATACTTCTCGGCTGCTGCCTTGAGTGTGTTCTCGGCAGTTGCCTTCTCGGGCATGACATTGAAAATCTCCTGACTGTTGACGTAGCCGAACTTTTGGGCATTTGCCATGATGGGCAGCGCGACGAGGGCTGCGAGCAATAATTTTTTAATCATTGTTTCAGTTATTATAATAATTAGAATTTTCAGTTAATAACGGGCTCATTTGCCGTAACCCAATTTCTCGAGTACTTCATTGCTCACGTCAATGCGAGGCGAAGCAAAGATGATACTTTGAGAACCGGCGCGATCAAAGATGACTTGATAGCCTTTCTCCTCGCTAACCTTCTTCACGGCATTATAGATGTCGTCTTGAATGGGCTTGACCAAACTTTGACGTTTCTTGAACAATTCGCCTTGCGGACCGAAGTACTTGTATTGTAACTGCGAGGCTTCCTTCTCCTTGGCGACTATCTCCTCTTCTTTCTTCTTCTTTTGCTCGTCGGTGAGGAAGACCATGTCGGCTTGGTAGTTCTTATACATCGTGTCTGCCTCCTTCTTGAGGTCATCGACCTCGCGTTGCCAACGTTGCGACACTTGGTTGAGTTGCTCGCTCGCCATCTCATAGGCAGGAATATTCTTGAGGATGTACTCCATGTCGATGAGAGCGAACTTTTGTGCTCGAGCACCCAACGTGGCCAATGCAGCCGCTGCAAATATTAATACAATTCTTTTCATGTCTATTCGTTTTTAATTGATTTCGATTGATTAGACGATTGTGCACGTCAATGGTTTAAAACTCTTGACCGAGCACGAAGTGGAAGTTGCTGCCGCCTTTACGGCCGAACACACGGTCAAAGCCGTAACCCCAGTCGATACCCATCATACCTATCATCGGCAAGAAGATGCGCACACCGGCACCGGCACTGCGCTTGAGGTCAAACGGGTTGAATTGTCCCACACTGGTCCACGCGTTTCCACCCTCGACAAACACGAGAGGATATATTGTTGCACTGGTGCTGAGCATTAGTGGGAAGTGTAACTCCACTGCAAATCGGTCGTAAGCGTAACCCTCGTATCCGTAGGGCGTTAAGGCACCGTTATCGTAGCCACGCAGGGCTATGGTCTCGGTAGCATAGGTGTAACTGCCACTCATGCCGTCGCCTCCCACGTAGAAAGTCTCGAATGGCGACTTCAAGTGTTTGTTCCAACTGCCGAGCAAACCGATGTCGGCACGAGTCATCAACACGAGAGTCCAACGTTCACTGCTGTTGAGTGGCGTATAGGTCTTGGCATTAAACTTGAGTTTCCAATACTCAATCCAACGGTACAGTTCCTTCTTGGACTCGGCAGTACCGGCTTCGCTGAGGGCTTTCCAATCTTTCTTACCGAACAGGCTTGCCGGTGGCGTAGTATGGAAACTGAGCGAGAACGAACTGCCCTTGCGCGTGTATAGTGGGTTATCAATGCTGTTACGTGCCAAAGTGAAACCCAACGTGATTGAATTGGACACACCGTTGTTCATGTAGTAAAGATATTCCCAATTCTTCAAACTGTACCACTGGTAACTGATGTCGGCTGTAAATGTGAAATAGTCATCGGGCCATTTGAGACGCTTGCCGAAGCCCACTGTCACACCCACCATCTGCAAGTACTTGTTGGGGTCATAGGCGTTCTCGTAGTAACTGTTGTCGTAGTAATTGCCGTAGTAACTGTTTAACCCCGAGTAATAGTTGCTCATCATCGAGTTGTAGTAGTTGGCATACTGACTGTTGTAGAAACTCGAGTTGATACCTGTCTGCCGGCTATAGAATGCCGACACCTGCAATGAGTTCGGTCGCTTACCGCCAAACCACGGGTCAAGGAACGACACGCTGTAGGCTTGGTAATATTTGGCATTTGTCTGGGCGCTGATCGTGAACGTCTGACCGTCACCCTGCGGGATTATGCCTCGATAAGACGACGGGTGGAACAGGTTTTTGATTGAGAAGTTTGTGAACTTGAGACTCAACTTACCCAAAATACCCGTTTGTCCCCAACCGGCACTGAACTCAATTTGGTCGTTTGCCTTACTCTCAAGATTGAGTATAATGTCAACAGTGCCGTTTTCCTCGTTAGGCTCGGGGCGTATATCCATTTTTTCGGGGTCGAAGTGACCGGTTTGAGCGATTTCACGAGCCGAACGCACAAGGTCTTCCTTGCTGAACAACTCTCCCGGTCGCACACGCAACTCACGACGCACCACTTTCTCGTACAAGCGGTCATTACCGTTAATCACGACTTTATTGATGCGTGCCTGCTTACCCTCATACATTCTCATTTCAAGCCCGATAGAGTCACCCTCCACCGTTTTTTCCACCGGAATCAACTGGTAGAACAGATACCCTTGATTGAGGTACAAGTTGGCAACAGCGTCATCGTCCTCCTGGGTGCGCTTGTTCAACCGTTTTTGATTATACACGTCACCGGGCGCAATGCCAAGCACCTCGTTCAACACGTTGCTAGGGTATACCGTATTGCCTACCCAATCAATACTGCTGATGTAGTAACGTTTTCCCTCATCGACGGTGATATATACATCAACCGTTTTTTCATCGTAATTCACCACACTATCGGCAACAATCACAGCATCACGATAACCTTTCTCGTTATACTTGTCAATAATGCGTTGTTTGTCTTCCTCGTAGTCCGAGCGAACAAACTTTTTTTGACTGAAGAGTTTTATCAGGCTTTTTTTCTCGTTAGTCTTCTTCATTGTACGCTTGAGAGCACGACTGCTCATCACCTCGTTGCCGGTAAAGTAAATCTTGTGCACCTTGATTTTCTCGTGCTTATCGACCACGACATCTACTATAACCTCGTCTTTGTTGCTCAAGTCGGGACGTTGACGCACCGTACATTCGGCTTTTTCGAATCCCTTGTTGGCAAAGAACTTCTCGGTAATCATCTTGATGCGGTCGGCAATATTTGGAGTAATCTGGTTGCCCGGCTGCAAATTGAGTCGTTGCTGCAAATCTTTCTTCTCGCCCCCCTTCATGCCGATATAATTGACCTGCGAGATGCGAGGTTGTTGCTTAAGATTGAACACGAGCCACACCTTGTCCTGATAGACTTTCTCAACTTGGATTTGCACCTTGCTGAACAGGCCTTGACGCCAAAAACGTTGCGCTGCGTTCTTGAGGTCTTCACCGGGTATATTAACACGCTGACCAAGAGCCAAGCCCGAATACCCCAACACGACAAACTCGTCGTAGTTGTCGGCACCCACAACACGCATGCCGGCAATCTCGAACTTGCTGGGTACGCCGGTGAAGATCACCTTGGGATTATATATCGTGTCATTGGATGTGGCAGTGAGATTTTGTGCCACAACAGTGTTGCCGGTCAGGGCGACAGCAAGGACAATTAATGTCTTGAGCCAATTCTTCATTTCTCGTGCAAATTAATGCAAATTATATATTGCCGGTGATGCGTTGCCACGCATCAGGAATTACTTTGTTCGGCAACCACTTGGTCGCCTGTTTTACCGTAACGTCGCTGTCGACCTTGATAGTCAACAATGGCATCGTAGAAGTCCTCGCGTGTGAAGTCGGGCCAATACTTGGGGACAAACACGAGTTCGCTGTAAGCGATCTGCCATAACAGGAAGTTGCTCACACGCACGTCACCGCCGGTGCGTATCATCAAGTCGGGATCGGGCATATCAACCGTTGCGAGTCGACCTGCAACGGTTTTCTCGTCAATCTCATCAAGCGACAATGTGCCGGCACTGACTTCACGTGCAATGTCACGACAAGCGTTCACCAGTTCCCACCTCGCCGAGTAACTCAACGCCAAGCACAACACCAGACCGGTGCAGTGAGCGGTATCTTCAAAACAACGTTGCAGTCGTTCTCGAGCGAATTGCGGCATTCGGTCAAGATCGCCGATAGCAGTCAAGCGGACATTATTCTTTATCAAGTCGGGGGTTTCACG
Organism: uncultured Porphyromonadaceae bacterium; assembly: GCA_937901905.1. Lineage (GTDB taxonomy): Bacteria > Bacteroidota > Bacteroidia > Bacteroidales > Muribaculaceae > Sodaliphilus. The sequence goes on from CALDIF010000015.1 coordinate 5,585, forward strand.
CTCAATGGAACTCACGACAAGGTGCATGAGCATGTCAACCTCGGCTGCCGGACGATTCCAATTCTCGGTGGAAAAGGTGTACAATGTCAAGTACTCCACTCCCACCTCGCTCGCGGCTTCGGTGATCTCACGCACAGTGGTCACGCCGTTGCGATGTCCCCACGCACGCTCCATGCCGTGTTCGCGAGCCCAACGCCCGTTACCGTCCATTATAATCGCCACATGACGCGGCAATCGTTCCTTGTCTATATCGTTGATACTCATAACAGATGAGTGCTAAGTAACGTTTCTTGTTTATTCCACATAATGACACTTGACACATCGTTTACTGAACTCGTAGGTCACAGTGAACAGTGCAAACGAGTGCCACTCGGTGTTCTTTGCAAAACCGTGTTTGATACCCCGCAAGTCCTTCAAGCCGTCCAAACCGTCGCCGAAGTCTTTTCGCATCGTGAACTCAAAACCGAGATTGAGACGTTCTTTGAGTTTGTACTTCACACCGAGTCCCATGGGCAGGGTGAGGGAGAAATTGGAAAAGCCTTTTCCGAAACCGCCGGTCACCCCCAATCCAAGTGTCATGTACGGTGTGATGCGCTTGTAGTTCTTGTACCGCGGTCCGATGCCGAAATGGAAAAAATTAAACTCGGCTGTTGCACACAAATCAACAGCATTGGTCGTGAATGTTATCGGTTGCTCACTGACAAACTTGTTGCCGAGATCTCGACTGTCACCGCTGAGGCGAGCGTACACCAAGTTGCCCTTGAATGCCCAACGGCTGTTGTGAACGTACCTGAATATGCCGCCTCCGGCAAGCCCCGGATGCTTATACATATTGCTCTCGTTAAGGTCACCCAAGTAGCCGGCGACGCCCAATGCCGGACCGACATCGTAACGATACTCTTGAGCCGACATCAGTAATGCGGAAACTGCAAGAATCAATATTGTTACAAGCGATCTCATTGGACACTCAATAAACGGGACGGAACGACAAGCGATAATACAAGCCCCTGAGCATAACCGGCACACCGGCTGAAGTACAGCCCACGACGTAGATACACGGACAATCCCAAGAAGTAATAGGTTTTACCGGTGCAACTCGCCATGGTGCTTTCGATTGGGTGTCGGTCAGCATGTGAGTTCCGATGAACGCGTCGCCACGAATCAACTGTGATGCGATATCATCGGGCATCTGCAAGGCATTAGAGGCTTTAGCCCATGTGATGCCCTTGTCGCTCGACGTGTATACCAACTTGTTGTATGACCCGTCGGCATAACGCCCCCCCACCGCATACAGCACCTCGTTGTACTTGGCGGTGTAACGCACGGTATTGACTGTTGCGGTATAGTATGGCACCACTGTGACATCGCGCAACGCGGGCAGCGATTGGGAAACAGATGTTGTCAATAAGCCCCACCTATCGCCGTCGTATGCCCACGTGTTTCCCGTCAGACTTCCGTCGGGCAACATACCACCTGCCAACAGGGCATAGGACGATGTGCTCCACGTGTTGGTCATCGTTGTCATGCCCGAACATGCACTGATGGGGAAACCATCCTCCAATTGTGACGGCTTGAAAGTGTCGCGAGCCGGATACTCGACATGATAATAAGCATCGGCTGTGTAATCACCTGCCATGTGTTCACCTTTTGCCACTCCTACGATGCGTGAGTCGAAGGCTCCGAGGATGCCCGTCCAGCGTTCACCGAGGTCGGTCCACGTTTCACCGTCGTCCTCGCTCGAGAGCAATGCTCCACTCATGGCATCGACCGTTTCAAGACCGATGCAATACAACACATTGTCTACAGCCGTGAGATCGCGCACAGCATTATAACCCGACACCACGTCTTTCACTTGCCACTCGGCATCGTGAAACGTTGCCGAAGCCATCTGCTTAATTCCGTCGGCTGTTGTTGCCAAAGCAACCACCTTGTCGGTTGTGTGCGCGGCAGTCACCGCCGTTGCAACACCCACGCCGGCGATAGGGAATGTTTTCCACAACACCGAGTCGGGGTTAACTTGATGCACGTTGACGTAGATGCTGTAATTGCACGTGTTGGTGCCGTCGGCACTTGTCACGGCGAGATTAACCGGACCTTGCGAAAAATCCAAACTGTCCTTCATCGACGATGTATATCGTATCGGGTCAGCCACACCGGGCACACTGAACATTGCCGATGACACACTGCTGCCGAAGGTTATTGTCACCAACAACTTGCTCACGTCGGTGCCTTGCGGTAAGGAATCGACATTGTAAATCAACTTGTTCTCGGTATCAATAGAGAAAAACACCGAGTCAAGATTGATCAACACCTTGGAATTGGCATTAATCTTGAAGTCACTCACCAACACGGTCGAGGTTGTCGACGTGTAGGACGGTGCTGTGCTGTCATCGTCGCTTTTCTTATTGCAAGAGATAGCGAGTAACGCCATAAGCGTCACTGCCACTATTGCTATGTTGTAGTAGCGTTTCATCGCGATAAAATCAATTTCAAACCACAAAAGTACAAAAAAAATCTTATCACATTGTCGTTTCACCGTCGGCACGCGCGATTTTAACAACAATTATAAATTATTTCACGCTATTGGCAATAGTGGTGACGATTACACCCCACATGATTGTGCATTTGCGGTAAAAACATTACCTTTGCATCATGATATCTATCCAAAACCTCGGCGTGGAATTCGGCAGCACGGTGCTGCTGCGCAATATAAACTTCGTTATCAATCGCCGTGACCGCATTGCATTAGTGGGGCGTAACGGTGCCGGCAAGAGTACGTTAATGAAAATCATAGCCGGGCTGCAAATACCGGGCAGCGGTGTTGTAGCGCGAAGCGGTGACATGAGCATCGGCTACTTGCCACAACAGATGAACCTCACCGACGACGGCACGTTACGCGACGAGGCGGCTAAAGCATTTGCCAATGTCACAGCAATAGACGACGCTATTGATCGTCTCAATGCCGAGTTACAACAGCGCACCGACTACGATAGTGCCGGATACACCGGGTTGATTGACACGCTGGCGGCTCGCACCGAGCAGCGCGCTTTGCTCGGTGGTGACAATCGCGATGAGTTAATCGAACGCACACTGATGGGATTAGGATTTGAACGCAGCGACTTCGAGCGACAAACGAGCGAATTCAGCGGAGGGTGGCGTATGCGCGTGGAGTTGGCCAAGTTGCTACTATGCAGTCCCGATGTATTGTTGCTCGACGAGCCCACCAACCACCTTGACATCGAGTCCATACAATGGCTTGAGTCATTTCTCACGTCACGACCGGGTGCTCTGCTACTCGTCAGTCACGACCGGGCTTTCCTTGACAACGTCACCACACGCACGATAGAGTTGTCGTTAGGTAATGCCTACGACTACGCTGTCCCCTACTCCAAATACGTCACCTTGCGAGCCGAGCGTCTCGAACAACAGCGACGGGCATACGACAACCAACAAAAAATGATACACGACACCGAGGCGTTTATAGAGCGTTTTCGTTATAAAGCGACTAAAGCGATACAAGTTCAAAGTCGCATCAAGTGGCTCGAACGGCTGGAACGCATTGAGGTTGACGAGGTTGACACATCACGGCTGCGACTGCGTTTTCCACCGGCACCACGCAGTGGAGACTATCCCGTCATTGCAGATGAGGTCGCCAAGAGTTACGGCAATTTGACCGTGTTCACCGGTGTGACCTTTACCGTCAAGCGTGGTGAAAAAGTCGCTTTTGTCGGTCGCAACGGTGCCGGCAAGAGTACGTTGGTGCGTTGTATCATGGGTGAGTTACCACATGAGGGGTCGTTGGTAATAGGTCACAATGTCAAGATAGGTTACTTTGCTCAAAATGAAGCGCAGCGACTTGATGCCACGCTCACGGTGCGCGACACGATTGACCGCGTTGCCACCGGAGAAATACGCACTCGCATTAATGACCTGTTAGGCGCGTTCATGTTCGGAGGGTCGGCAGCCGACAAACCGGTGAGCGTGCTCAGCGGAGGCGAGCGCAGCCGTCTCGCCATGCTACGCCTGCTGTTACAACCCGTCAATTTACTGATTTTGGACGAGCCCACCAACCACCTTGACATGGCAACGAAGGACATACTCAAAGAAGCCATCAAAGACTTTGACGGTACTGTTATCGTCGTTAGCCACGACCGCGAGTTCCTTGACGGTTTGGTGAGCAAGGTGTACGAGTTCGGCAACCGTCGCGTGGTGGAGCATTTGGGTGGTATATACGACTTCTTGCAACGTCGTCAACTTGACTCGCTCACCCAATTGGAGGCACGCGACACCACCGGTGAGACCCGATCGGAGCCGACAGCCGGTGCCGGTCGCAAAAATTACCGAGAACAAAAAGAGCGCGAACGGCGAGTCAAACAGATGCAAAAACGAGTTGCCTCGCTTGAGCAACACATTGCCGAACTCGAAACGAACATCGCCAAAATTGAGGACGACCTCGCGAGCGGACAAGCGATGCAATCGCCCGACGTTTACGAGCGCCATGCTGCGTTATCGAGCGAACTTGCCGAAACACTCGAGCAATGGGAACAAGCTGCGGCCGACCTTGACAAGATGACATGAGAATGAAATTAAAACGATTATCCATTTTAATGATAACCATAATGAAAACATTAATGACAATTATCGGCTTGGCACTGGCAACGACAGCCGGTGCAACAACACCCAAAGGGGTTGACCGCGCTAATCTCAATCCCGAGATTGCTCCGGGCGAGAACTTCTATCAATATGCGTGCGGCGGGTGGATTAAGGCTCACCCGTTAGATCCTCAATACGCTCGCTTCGGCACATTCGACATGCTCGCCGAGAACAGTCGTGAACAAGTTAAGGACATCATTACCGGACTCGTCGGCGGAACCTACACTCACGGCAGCAATGAGCAGAAAATTGCCGACCTGTACAGCCTCGGCATGGATATGGAACGTCGCAACCGCGAGGGTGCCACGCCTCTACATGTCGAAAAACTCAAAGCGCAGGACGTGAGTGCCAATGCGCTACCCGAACTGCTTGCCGAGTTGCACACCGGAGTGAGTAACGTGCTTTTTGAGCCTCAAGTCATGGCAGACATGAAAGATAGCGATGTCAATCTGCTCTATCTCGCCCAAGCAGGTCTCACACTTCCCGACCGCGACTATTATCTTGACAATGACGAGAACAGTGTGAAGTTACGCGCCGAACTTGAGAATTATATCACTACCGTGATGCAACTGGCAGGCTACAAGAAGAAAGAAGCCAAGCGAGTGGCACGCAACGTAGCAACAGTGGAGCGTACTCTCGCCGCCGCATCAATGACACGAGAACAAACTCGCGATCTTGCCGCTCAATACAACATCATGACCGTTGAGCAAGTGTGCGCACGATGGCATGCCATCAACTGGGCACGTTATTTTGAAGCCATCGGTGCATCAAGCGAGCGTCGCGTATGTGTGTGTCAACCCGATTTCTTCGACACGGTTGACCACCTCGTTGATACAGCAAAGCCCGAAGTGTTGCGCGACTACATCGCGTTCCACATTGTCAATTCCTACGCGCCCTACTTGAGTGAAGTGTTTGTCAATGCACACTTCGATTTATTCTCACGTGCGTTGAGCGGCAAGGAGGTAATCCAACCGTTGTGGAAGCGGTCGCTTGATGTGCCCAACACCTTGCTCGGTGAAGCTGTGGGGCAACTGTACGTAGCAAAATATTTCCCTGCCGATGCCAAGCGCAAGATGCAAATCCTCGTGGACAACCTCAAGGTGGCATTGGGCGAGCATATCGCCACGCTCGACTGGATGAGCCCTGCGACCAAGGTCAATGCCCTGGTCAAACTCAACTCGTTCACGGTAAAAATAGGTTATCCCGATCGTTGGCGCGATTACAGTGCGTTAGACATTGACCTCACCATGTCCTACAGCGAGGCAGTGATGGCAGCACGACGTTTTGCCGCTCGTTACGAACTGTCACAATTGGGCAAACCTGTCGATAAAGACCGCTGGTACATGACACCACAGACAGTCAATGCTTACTATGAGCCCACAAGCAATGAAATTTGTTTCCCGGCCGGCATTCTGCAACCGCCCTATTTCGACCCCGAAGCCGACGACGCGAGCAACTATGGTGCGATAGGCGTGGTAATCGGTCACGAAATGACGCATGGGTTTGACGACCAAGGGCGCAACTTCGACAACATGGGCAACATGACCGACTGGTGGACTGCCGAAGATGCCGCGCGCTTCCAAGCACTTGCCGACAAACTGGGAGCACAGTACAGCGCCGAAATCGTTGCTGATGACGTGCATGCCAACGGCGTGTACACCATGGGTGAAAATATAGCCGATCACGGCGGACTGCGAGTTGCATTCAGCGCGCTTGAGCGCACCGAGCAGTGGAAACAACAACAAGCGATCGACGGTTTCACACCGGCACAACGCTTCTACATCAGTTATGCCAACGTGTGGGCTAACAATATCACCAAACAAGAGATCCTGCGCCGCACCAAGGTAGACCCGCACTCATTGGGAGTTAATCGGGTGAACGTGGCAATACGCAACCTTGACACTTTCTTCGAGGCATTCGGCATCACTGCGGGCGATGCCATGTGGCGCGACCCCGAGGACAGGGTTGCCATTTGGTAATCACTCCTCTGCTTCACGCTCACGCGCGAGGCGATGGAACTCAGCCGCTCCCTCACTATCACCGGTTGCCTCGAGAATGTCACCCATGTGCTGCAACATCTCGGCTCCCGGCTCGCGAGCAAGGCGTTCCATTGCCTCGCGCTGCTTTGCAAGGGCTTCCTCGTATTCGCCCTTACGATACAACACCCAGGCGTAAGTATCAAGAAAAGTGGCGCTCGTGGGTTCATACATCAAAGCACGCTTCACCATCGTTTCCGCTCGATCAAGGTCGTGCCCCTGCAACGACAACATGTAGGCATAGTTGTTCAAAATCCCCGCATTGTCAGGATTTAATGCCAACGAACTTTCATATACCGTGAAAGCCGTTACCGTGTCACCCAACGCGCAATAAGCGTCGGCCTTGGCACCGAGTAGGTCGCTGATTTCACCATTGGTGTCAACGTCCTCGTCATCGGCACTCTCATCGATGTCTTCCAATAAGGCAATTGCTGTGTCGTAGGCTTTGATAGCCTCATGATAACGTTTCATTTGGAAATTGGCTTGACCTACATAGGTGTATATGGTGGGATCGTCACTATTGTATTCGATTGCACGTTGCGAAGCCTCGATAGCCGCGTCATAGTCATCATCAAGCAATCGGATTAGGATCAAACGATGCCAATCGTCAATGTCCGACGGATCCATGTCGATGGCATAGGACAACTGCTCGGCAGCCTCACCGTAGTGGCTACATGCGACAAGGTAGTCGGCGTAGGCCTTGTGGAACGACACCTCATGAGGGTGTTTCTCAATCAAGGCATCAAACAACCGGGCCGCCTTGGTACTCGTGTCGCCGGGCGTGTAAAAATGTCGAGCGACTGTCAGCAACAGTTGTTGTTTCTGTTCCAACTCTAGGTTGTCGGTCATCAAGGCTCGATAAGAGTAATCGAAAAATGCCGTGCTATCACCCACGGCACGGTAAAACAACCCTGCTGCCGCATACACGTTGCCATCATCGGGAGCGAGGTGTTGAGCACGTTCCAAATAAACCTTCACGCTGTCTTGTTCACCGAGTTGATACAACACATTGGCCGTCTCAAGGATAAACTCGACATTATCGGGTGCCGTTGCCAGTAAAGAGTATTGCTCTTGCAAGGCGGCTACGGTGTCTTTCATCGCAATGAAATTTGCAATTTTCTTGTTGGTTATCGCTTGACTGCGACCGTACATGGCCTCTATACTGTCGTACACGACATTTGATGATACGAAGTCATAATTGAGGGTATAGGCTCTCGCCAAACGCGCCATCACCTCATACTTGTGAGGGCTGACGGCAGCCAAAGTTTTTGCCACCTCAAGCGACTGCTTGTTCATGCCGACCATTGAGCACACGTCGCCGTAAATCATCGTCTCGTAATAATCACCCGGGTGCTCGATGAAATGACGTCGCATCAGTGATGCCGCACGCTTGTAATACTCGAGGTCTTGCCCCTCGGCACCGAGCATCGAGACCCCCAGATGGAATGCCGCTGATGTCAACGTGGTGTCGGTGTTGTAAGCAAACTGCAACAAGTCTTGACACTCGGCATTGCTATCAAGTGCTTGCAGACGCATCGCCTCAATCAACGCATACTCAGCCTTGGCACGCCTCATCACCGCGTCGTCGGGCATAGTGTTGCCACGACGTGCCAACACTACCGGCAAGGTTATTGCCAACAATAATAAAACTGCGAGTTTTCTCATAGGAATGTCAGTTCCCGTAAAGTGAAACGGTATTAACTGCCGGTGTGACCGAAGCCACCGGCACCTCGTGTACTCTCGTCAAGCGTGCTCACAGGTTGCCACGTCACCGTGTCGTGACTCGTCACCACCATTTGGGCAATGCGCTCTCCATCGGTCAAGGTCTGCGGCTCACTGCTGAGGTTTATCAGTATCACACCCACCTCGCCACGATAATCGGCATCGATAGTTCCGGGGGTATTTAGCACCGTTAATCCTCGCTTGAGGGCGAGACCGCTACGCGGGCGCACTTGACACTCATACCCCGGCGGCAACTCAATGTACAAGCCGGTGTGAATTAATGCGCGCTGTAACGGTTGCAATGTGAGTGTTCCCTCGCTTATCCAAGCACGCAAATCCATGCCGGCACTATATGGCGTCGCTGTTGCCGGCAACTCATGTGGCGAACGGTTCACCACCTTAACTTCAACATTACTCATCAGGCATCTAATTGAAATCACGTTTGAAACGATGTGAGAACGTGACTGTTAAACATTAACGGTGAGGGCATGAATTACAATCGTGACACTTGCGATGAGGACAATCGGTTCCGGCTCCGCAACCACAGTCGACATCGCCGTGCAAGACTCGCCACAGTTTCACTGCCATGACAACGACACACACAGCCACCACCACAATCACTACCGTTAATTGCCAACCCATAGTCAACGATTAATAAAAGTTTTTGCAAAGATAGAAACATTTTACCAAATAGCAGCACATTTTTATCTGCATTACAAAATTTGCAGAGCCAATTTAGTTTTATTACCTTTGCACGAAATATAACACCAACACTACAATGTCAACAGTCAGATTTCGATATGATGCCTCGAGCAAAATGAGCGACATGATAACAACCCACCCATTGTTGATGACGTTGTTACCTCGCTTCGGCTTGTCTTTGGGGTTCGGTGACAAGAGCGTGGGTGACGTGTGCGCGGTCGCCGGCGTGGATACCGACTTGTTCGTACTCACATGCTCAATTTATGCAACCGGGGGCATCGTCCCGGCTCGCGAACACGTACTCGCTACCTCGATGAAACAGTTGGTGCCTTACTTGCAACGCTCTCACGACTTATATCTCAACAAACGCTTGCCACACATCGCCGGACACATGAAGCAAATTGCCGAACGTCTACCCGAGCGAGCGGGCACGGCATTGCTGCAATTCTTCGATGACTATTGCAACGAGATGCGAGAGCACTTTGCTCACGAGGAACTCACGGTCTTCCCTTACATAACAGCGTTGCAGCAAGGGCTCGACACACATGATTACAGCATCGACACGTTCCTCGTCAATCACGGCAACATAGAGGCAAAGTTCGAAGACCTGTTACAAATCATCTTCAAGTATCTGCCTCACGAAGTGGCAGATGCCGATGACGACATGGTTAACCTCGTGTACGACATTTTGTTGTTGGCAGGCGATTTACATTGCCACGCCGTTGTCGAGGAGCAAGTGATGGTACCCTATGTGAAGCAACTTGAACAGGAGGTGAAGCAATGAGTCGACGCGTTGTGATATTGGAAACGAGCGATGTAATCGCATCAGGCATTGCCGATGTGCTCGCCTATAGCGCACATTTCAAGTTGATTGGCACCGTGCCCGACACCGACACGCTTGAACACCGGTTGCCTCTCGATCGCCCTGAAATTGTCATCGTGGGCAATCCGGACGCAGTCGACATGACAAGTCTGCGCAGTATTGTGGGCAGTGATGTTGCTCTCGTGGCACTCGTGTACCGATATGTGTCGCAACAACAACTGCGACGTTTTAACGCTGTGATTGATGTCGCCGATAGCCGAGGTGACATCATCGAGACGTTGATAAGCACCGAGACCTCATCGGGCGATAACTCGGGAGAGGACAACAATTTCGAGTTGAGCAAGCGCGAGACGGCAGTACTCATACACGTGGCAAAGGGCATGACCAACAAAGAGATTGCCGACACACTTAACTTATCGGTTCACACCGTTATTTCTCACCGCAAGAACATCATGCACAAGACCGGCATCAAGAGTGTAGCCGGACTCACGCTCTACGCGGTCATGAACAACTTGATATAATAGCATCAAAATTTGAGAGTTTCGCCTGTCAAATAACCGAGAAAACACGATTGTTTAACGTTTCCTAAAGAATAACCGACCACGACAGATATGGTAATTGTTAAAGCATTAGACCGGTTCGGACAATACTGTTCTTTCATGTGGCAATGTTTGAGTGTGCCCGAGAAATGGCGCGAGTTCTTCAAGCGATACTTCGATGAGATATATAAATTGGGAATAGACTCTATTCCTCTCATCTTGATTGTGTCGTTGTTTATCGGCTCGCTGTGTACAATATTGATAAAACTCAATATCAACAACCCGTTATTACCTCGCTACGCCGTAGGTCTAACCACACGCGAAATAATTTTATTGGAATTTTCATCGAGTATCCTATGCTTGATTTTATCGGGCAAAATCGGGTCGAACATAGCCAGCGAAATCGGCACAATGCGTGTCACCGAGCAAATTGACGCGCTTGACATCATGGGCATTAACAGCGCGAGTTTCCTTGTGTTACCCAAGGTGACGGGACTGATTACCATCATGCCGTTCATGGTGATTATCTGTATGGCGACCAGTTTATTCGGCGGTTACATGATTTGTGTGCTCACCGGCATAGTGACTGTTGATACTTACATATACGGTATTCAAACGATGTTCATCGAATGGTACGTGTGGTTCGCACTCATCAAATCACTGTTTTTCGCATTCTTGATTTCGAGTATCGCAAGTTACTACGGCTACAACGTACAGGGTGGCTCGGTCGAAGTGGGCAAGGCAAGTACCGATGCCGTGGTGATGAGCAACATAATGATACTTGTTGTTGACGTGATTTTAACCAAATTGTTACTGCAATGATCGAAGTAAAGAATTTGAAAAAGTCCTTTGAGGAAGACGGTGTACGCCATGAGGTGTTACACGGCATTTCGGCCACGTTCTACGATGGCAAGACTAATTTGATTATCGGTCAGAGCGGTAGTGGCAAGACGGTGCTGGTAAAGAACATCGTGGGGCTTTACAAGCCCGATGAGGGGCAAGTGCTTTACGACGGACGCGACATCACAGCGATGACACCGCTGCAACTCAAGCAGTTGCGCAACGAGATAGGAATGCTTTTCCAGGGGTCGGCACTGTTTGACAGCGAGACGGTGATGGGCAACGTGATATTTCCACTCAAGATGTTCAGCAGCCTCAGCAACGAGGAACAACGTGAGCGAGCACAATTCTGCATTGACCGCGTCAACCTCACCGGCAGCGAGGGCAAGTATCCGAGTGAATTGTCGGGCGGAATGCAAAAGCGTGCAGCCATTGCTCGTGCCATCGCTTTGAACCCAAAATACCTTTTTTGCGACGAGCCCAACAGCGGTCTCGACCCCAAAACGTCAATTGTGATTGACGAGTTGCTGAGTGACATCACTCACGAGTATGGAATTACCACGATTATCAACACTCACGACATGAACTCGGTGATGGGTATCGGCGAGAACATCATCTTCGTCAATCGCGGGCATCTCGGTTGGGTTGGCAATAAAGACGAAATCTACGATGTTGACAATGACGAGTTGAACAACTTCGTGTACGCCACCGACTTGTTTCGCGACGTGCGTTTATATCGTCGTGAACATCGTGCAAAACGATGAATTCAAGCCACTTTCGCGGTTTTTACGTTAAAAACTTTTAAACTATAATAATTATTGGTTAAAAACACGGCAAACCTGTTGCAAATTAGAAAATAGGTAATAATTTTGCACTGCCTTTGGTGGCATCTCGGTCACCGAGGTCAATGGATATTTATGAAGTTTTTACGCATTGCAACACTGTTGATGTTAGTAGCCGTTGTGCTACCCGCGACTGCCCAAACTCGCCGGGTGGGTACTGTCAACCCCCTGTCACCGCGACAACAAGCCCCTTACGAGGTGGTGTACGAGTTTGACATGGTTGACGTACAGCCACAATTCCCCGGGGGTGAGCGTGGGCTTATCAACTATATCAACAACACGCGCGAATATCCCTATCATGCCTATCGCAATCGCATTCAAGGTCGCGTGTTGTGTTCTTTCATCGTCGGTGTTGACGGCAAGGTGAGTCATGTGGAGTTGGTGCGCGGTGCCATCGATGAGAGCCTTAACCGCGAGGCTTTGCGTGTCATCTCCGAGATGCCACGGTGGAGCGCCGGTCAAGTGGGTGGCATGACAGTACCGGTAAGAGTAATATTGCCGGTCGCATTCCGGCTTTGACCTGGCGAACCCTTATTGTACAAGTGAGAAAAGGTCTCGAAAATTCATTTATACACGATCGTCTTGTCGGTCACTGCCGGACTAAACACTTGAACCGCGACACACTGCTCCACACCCTTGGCAACGAGTATTCCCGACATCAATTCATAACGAACCAAACTAATTAAAGACCTCACTTGAAAGTATTTGTCATTTGCCTTTTCCTGCTGTTTTTATTGATTTGCGGGTCGACCTATAAGAGAGAGAAAGACGCTATAAGTAAGTTTGTCTTGTGCGCATATATGGGGATTTTGGTAGCCGTGATTATTGTAACATTACTTTTGTAATAACTCCTAATCCTCTACACCTATAATTCCTTGAGTAACGGTAACGGAGGAGACTCCTCCCCTAAAACGACTGCGGAGTGATGATAAGATCACTCCGCAGTCGTTTTTATGTTAACGGCCTCTTATCAACGACGACCGAACAAGTTGCGAATACCCTCCATGTCGAAGGTCAAGGTGAAACGCAATGTCTGATCAAGCGGGCTGTTTTGAGCCGTAGCAATCATGTAGGCAGCATCAAGTTTCACCACGTTCATCGAGAAGCCGGCACCGAGACCGAAGTATTGACGATTACCTTTCCACTTGTTCTCATGATAGTAACCGCCACGCAAGAAGAACTGACGGTTGTAGGTATATTCGGCACCAATCGAGTAGGTTATCTCGCGCAACTCCTCCTTGAAGCCGCCGGGGGCATCGCTAAACGAACTGAAGATACCACCTATTGACGACTTGTCTTTCCACTCCTGCAGTTTCTCATTATATGTCTCGGTGTCATCATAGTCGCTCAAACGTGGTTTGACCGGCACTAACAACTTGTTAGCCTCAACGGCAAGCGTCAGATTGTGATAATCGGCCAACGGGAAGGTGAACGAGGTTCCCAACTTGAGGTTAGTGGGCAGGAACGCGGGGTCATTACCACCGTTATAACTCACTTTAGAACCGATGTTGCTGATGTTGAAACCCAATGTCCACTGACACTCATTGCGACCGATAATCGGGTAAGTCGTGTAGTAACCCGAAATATCGGCTGCGAATGCCGATGCGCCCTTGGTTTGCTCTCCCGTATTCATGTCGCTGAAACCGAGGTCACTGTAGATATAACGCAGGGCTACACCCATCGAGAACTTGGTACTCAACTTGCGCGAATAACCCACATCGACACTCAACTCGAACGGGTTGATACTACCCACCGTGGCAGCACCTTGTGTGGTTTGAATTTCGCCCAATGAGAAATAACGCAACGAGGCACTGACTGCCTGGTTGTCACTGCTACCCAACTTCACATAGCCCGATAGGTTGGCAAGATATATGTCGTTGACGATCTTGCGCAACCACGGCGTGTAACTGAGCGACACACCGGCCTTGCTGTCGATGAAAGCATATTTCGAAGGATTCCAAAACTGTGAATTCACGTCGGGGTCGGTCGCAGCACCCTGGTCACCGAGTGAGGCACCACGAGCGTCCGGTGTGATGCTTAATGAAGTCACACCGGTTGAAATCGGATTAAACTCATTATCCTTAATATCATCTGCCCACACCGGCAAGGCAGCGAGCGACAACACAAGAATTGATATTAGCGAACGGTTGAACATAGTCCTATCTTGCATAACTGTAAAATTCAAGCACAACTGCACTTTATCTTAATAAACTGCAATCATGCCCGATTATTGTATATTAACAAGTATTTAACGGTAACGATGCCGGTGTCAACGCACCACCACCTTGTAACTGTTACCGCCCACAAGCACGATATAAACGCCCGCCGGCACCTCAACCGCGGTATATCCGGCTACCACCGCCACGTCGCGGCACACACCGCTCACATTGACAACACATGCAACGTCGGCACACGGTGCATTCACCTCTATCACTCCGACACCTGCACTGACGTGATATTCGTCACCTACCACATCATTCACTCCGGTCACCGCACCGATACGGGTCGACGCCCCAACGCCGGCATACGCGGTGCCGTCCTCAAGAGCAAACAACACATCGCTCACCTCTATCATGTCGGCGGCACTCGGTGTCACATCGGCATGCAAGGAGAGGGTCACAACCGTTGTTTCGCCGGGTGCAATTGCCTCGTTTCTCAAGGAGCCTAACATCATGTGGTATACACCGGCTTCATCAATTTCCCATGCCACGCTGTGTGTGGGGGCATCTTCAGTTACATCACAGTCAACGAGAGACACTCCGTCGGGCAGGGTGAGCAACCATTGCATCGCCACATAAGGTGAAGATGAGGTCAACACGAGTGCAGCATCGGCAGTGGTGCCACCGGCGATGTTTACCGAATTGACTGCCAACATATCACCCGTCACCGTGTCACCGGTGACACGATGGGTACGACGTATATATTTGTCAGTTCCGGACAAGATGGCACCGGTGATGCGATCCAAATCGGTCACGTTGATATTGCCATCGTTATTATAGTCGGCTGCTTCACGAATAAACACCGGAGTGCTGAGGTTTAAAATATTTCTCACAGTGATGGTAAAATCGGTCACATTCACGCGTCCGTCATCGTTGACATCGCCCAACAGATATTCCCATAAAATGTGGAAATCTTGCCATTGCTCCGCCTCACGATACAAGGCTGCAATTTCATTCTCGCCGGCATCGAGTTTCACTGCAGGCTGATTCACACCTGCCCACACACGCTCATCGGTCGCAGGGACTTCAAGGGCATTAACCCTATAACTTTCAATGCCGGTTGTGCCGGCAAATGCCTCTTTTCCTACTTTCTCAAGCGATGACGGCAATACCAACTCTTGCAAAGAGGTCGTGACACCGTAAAAAGCACGCTCGCCTATCACGACCACCCCTTCGGGAACTGCATCGGCGGTCAAACAAGCGGTGCCGGCATAAGTGAACGCAGGAATCGTATCTATTGTCGGCAGTGTTGCTGCGGTCAACAATTCGTCACACATGAATAAGCCCTCACCTTGAGTTTCAAGACCGGCGGGCAACACAACGGAATTTAGAGACGATACAGCAAAGGCATAGTCACCCACCGAAGTCAGCGACGTGGCACTGCTCAAGTCAACTGTCGTCAGCGAAGTGCCGACGAACGCCTCAGCCCCTATTTCACCTATCTCGTCACCTATAACAACTGTCGACAGCAAAATATCGTCCTTGAACGCCTCGGCACCCAAATAGGCACAATGAACTTCAGCCGATGTCAAGGAGCGACACAATGAGAAGGCACCATCACCCACATGGGCACACGACGAAGACAAACCGACCGATGTCAATGCAGTGCCACGAAATGCGTTCGAACTGATCGAAGTTAATGTCGAGGGGAAATTCACATTTGATAAAGCACTACAACCGGCAAATGCTCCATAACCTATTGAGGTCACCCCTTCGGGCAACACCACCGTGTGCAGTGCCGCATTGATGAACGCGGCATCGGGTATCGCGTCAAGTTGTGCTCCACTCAAATCAAATGTCTCGAGAGCCTGCATCCGAGTAGCGACAAAGGCAAGATCGGTCTCGTTCACGCCACCGGTTACGACAAGTTCGGTCGCTTCGGTGTCATTCACCAACGACGATAACGAGCCGGGCGTGTTATTCACGGTCAATGACCACGCCGGTAATACAACCCCAACTGCAACGACGGTTAATGAAATCTTGTTCATATCAAGCAGTTGTTTCTGTTAACTTATCTCACTACAACCTTTGTTGCAGTACCGTCAGCAATGACAATATAAGCACCGCCGCCCACATTACCGTCCACACGTCGACCATCAAGGCTGTATATCTTCACATCGGTAGCACCTACAACCTCAATATTACCGCCGGCGACTGTAACAACAGGCTTATCACATTCCACATCGGTCACACCGGTAGGCAACTCCTGTTTGACAATATCGGTGGGACGCAACGGGTTTAGAATATAATTTTGGAAGTCGTAGTCGTAACTTGAACGAGCGCGACGCGGAGCACCGCTCCACGCTTCCTTGAGTTGTATTACACCTGTGATGTCGTATCTCATAGCGGTCTCAAACTCGTAGTCTCCATCTAACCAGTCCAAACCGAGCGTCAAACTTTGTCCTTTGCTGCCGGTTGCCGAATTGGCATGAGATGCGGCACGTAGCGTTGGCACGCCATTCTCAACGAAATAGAAACCTGAGAACTTGACAATAGCGTCGGCATCAACAGTGAAAGATGACACGAGATCGATAGCATCAATATTAAATGTCGGAGCAGTAGCCAATTCCTCAGGCAACTGAGAAACGGTCAGCAGGGGGTTGCGCGACACATCGCTCAATTCACCGACCAACGTGGCTGCCTTGATACCACTGTACTGTGACACCTCTGCCATTATGGCATCATCAAGCGCAACACGAAGCCAGTGACCTTTACCGTCACCGTCGGTAACGATAGCAAAACCGTTGACCTCCGAGTAATCAGCCACAGCAAGCGCATCACCGACAATGTATTTGACTCCGTCTCCTCCCGTTGCAAGGATAGCGGATAATGATGTTGCCGATGTAGCCGTGAAAGGTTCATCATCGAGATACACCGACTCATCGGGGTTTTCCTCGCTCGTGATTACCGTCTCAAAGACAAGTCCGTCCTGCGGTCCGACAAAATCATCGGAGGCTCGCACGTTCATCACATAAATTGCACCGTCACTCGAGTCGCCCTCGTCAAGGTAATAATTGCGTTGATTTACAAGCATCACGCGAACATAAGCCTGCCCGTGATTTTCCAAAAACGGATATGACGCGTTGACTTCCCAACGACGTGGTACGCGATCACCTGCAACAATATCAGGAAATTCGGGATTTTCATCATCTTCTTCATCGACGACATATAGTCCTTCAGGTAAGATTATGTCGCACTGCGCGCTACTTATCTTATGGTCGTTGACAAGATAGACGTAAACCTCACGCGTCTCGCCCGGGGAAATAGCAAAGTCATCAATGTAGACTCTAAAGTTTCCCGCCATTGCAGTTAATGCTGCAATCGTCGATGCTACAACGATAGCAAGAGCGCGACCGAAATTAAAGTTGCTCATAGTCCGATATGTTGAATTATATGGTTAAGTTCGTATATTTAAACTTGCATTAATGCGCAAAATTACAATATTTTATGTTCCAAGCACAAGAATTTAACAAATTTAACGCATTTTTTACAAGTATAATATAAACGTTCATATTATAGGAAATTTTTCTAACCAGTGCCAACCGGGTAGGAAAATCAAGGATTTAACGAACCTCTTGGCTGTTGTCTCATAGACGCGAAATATGCAAGGTGTCACCCATCGGGCGAGTTGATCTATGTAAATTGACATCAATTTACGTGATTTTTTTACGAGAGAAAAACAGACGTAAATAGACGTGAGTTGTCACTGCTCGTCGTAGTGCTGAAAGAGGAAGTCATTATATGGGAAACGTTCCGCATGAATTTGTCGCGCTTTCTCGTACAACATCGAGCGAAAGGCATCCATTCCCGCTCCCGTTTTGGCAGAGATGAAGACACAGTTTCCACTCAAGCGTGCCATCCACGTGTCGTGCAACTCATCGAGCGGAATGTTCTCGCGACGACGTGGCGTGAGGTCGTCTTCATCTTTGGGCACATGAGCATATCGGTCGGTCTTGTTAAACACCATGATAACCGGCTTGTCGGCTGCATCACACACTTCTTGCAGGGTGCGGGTGACCACATCAATCTGCTCCTCAAACTGTGGGTGACTGATGTCAACGACATGAATGAGCAAATCACTGTCTCGTACCTCATCAAGAGTGGTTTTGAACGAGTCGACAAGGTGTGTGGGCAACTTGCGTATAAATCCCACAGTGTCGGTCAACAGGAAAGGCAGGTTGTCAATCACGACCTTACGCACCGTGGTGTCAAGCGTGGCAAACAAACGGTTCTCGGCAAACACTTCGCTCTTTGCCAACACGTTCATCAACGTTGATTTGCCCACATTAGTGTAACCGACAAGCGCGACACGAGTCAGTCGTCCGCGATTTTTGCGTTGAATTACCTTCTGCTTATCCCAGTCGGCAAGGCGTTGCTTGAGCAGGGCAATTTTTTGCTTGATTATGCGGCGGTCGGTCTCGATTTGCGCCTCACCCGGACCTCTCATACCTATACCGCCACGTTGACGTTCAAGGTGAGTCCACATGCCGGTCAATCGGGGTAACAAATATTGGTATTGAGCCAACTCCACCTGCATCTTGGCATTAGCGGTTTGGGCTCGCTTGGCAAAGATGTCAAGAATGAGCGTGGTGCGATCCAGCACCTTCACTTTGAGTTCGCGCTCGATGTTACTCACTTGTTTGGGAGTGAGATCATCGTCAAAGATGACCAGCCCGACATCGTGTTCATCTACGTAGGAGGCTATTTCCCGCAACTTTCCGGATCCCACATAGGTTGTGCGATTGGGAGCATCGACCCGTTGTAAAAAAGTCTTTACGGTTTCGGCTCCCGCCGTTGTAGCGAGAAACTCCAATTCGGCAAGATATTCCAATGTCTTTGCCTCGTCCTGCCGGGGTGTGATCAGTCCCACGAGCACGGCGCGTTCTTGCTCTAACTCGTTAATTGTGCGTTTGCTATCGTCAATCAGTCCCATTGCTATCGCTTGCTCAAGTGTTTGTGCGTGTATGCACTGTGCTTAAAGAAAGAATGAAAGTTAAGAGAGTGGCACATCACAGTCGGTAAAAAAAAGCCGGAGGCTCGGTTGCACATCATGCGCCACCAACGTCCCCGGCTCGTTGACTGTAAGAATTATTTATTTCTTTTCAACCTTGGTATAGCGCTTGTTCAAGCCTTCAATCACCTCGGCAGTGACATCGTATTTCTCGTCAATATACACCGTAGCACTCTTGCGCAACACCATGGTATACCCTTTCTCTCGAGCGAAGTCTTTCATGAAGTTAGTGATAGAGTCCTGCAACTGAATTTGACTCTGCGCCAGCTCACTCTCGATGCTTTGTTGGAGGGTTGCAAGATAGTTTTGGGCATCGGACTGCATCTTTTGCAACTTTGCGGCATCGGCATTATAACTTTCCTCGGTCAGGTAGCCGTTATTGCGATACTTGTTTTGCATCTCGGCACCGAATTTATTGATTTGATTACTGCGTTGTGTTTGAGCCGCGTCAAACTGGTTTTGACGGCGCAACATCGCCTCGTTGATGTCTTTCGCGAGGTTATAATTACTGAGGATAGAGTCCTCATCAATGTAGCGAATCGTCATGTTCTCAATGGCGTTTTCGCCACCGTTCACGGCGGCATCGGCAGCCGGCTTGGCAGGCTTGTTGTTGCACGACACAGCGAGAAGCATCACTGCGCCAAGCATCACACCACTCAGTTGATTGTTGAGTTTCATTGTCGGTCTTGTATCTCTTTTTAAGTGTTATAAAATTCACTGTCTTGCGCACAAGTTATGCCACGTCGCTTCATCTCGGGATTGCCATGGATGTGAGTATTCGGGAACCGACCACCCTTGACAAAAAAAATCTTAATCCCGAGCAACACTACAGCCAATCCGATCAGCAGGACTGTTATGAGCAACGTTGCCAACACTTGTTAGTTAAATTTTGTGCAAATATATAAACTCTTTGTGATATTTTGGGTGGCGTTTCAAATATTTTTCGTAACTTTACCCGTCTTTTAGGTTTTTTTAAACAATTAACGACATTTCGGACACGTTTAAACCATTAAATATTTTTAAAAAGACTATGACGATTAAAGACTTGAAACCGGCACTGGTGTGGAACATTTTTGACCAAATCAACCAGGTGCCTCGTCCTTCCAAGAAAGAGGGCAAAATTCGCGAGTGGCTCATCAAGTTTGCCGTTGAACATGGCTTGGAACACAAGGTCGACGAGATTGGCAACGTTGCAATGTTTCGCCCCGCTGCCCCGGGTCTCGAGAATGCCCCGGGCGTGATCTTGCAAGCTCACATGGACATGGTTGCCGAGAAGAACAAGGATAGCAACCACAACTTCGACACCGACCCCATCCGCACGATTATCGATGGCGAGTGGGTGCGCGCCGATGGCACCACGCTCGGTGCAGACGACGGTATGGGCATCGCCGGTGCCCTCGCCGCACTCACCGACCCCGACTTGCAGGTCGGACCGCTCGAGGGATTTTTCACCGTTGATGAAGAGACCGGTTTGACCGGAGCGAGCAATGTAGGCGAAGGCATGTTGCGCGGTGACTATCTGCTCAACCTCGACAGCGAGGACGATGGTGTTATCACCATGAGTTGTGCCGGTGGCGTTGACACTATTGCTGCATTTGACTACACTCCGCAACCCGCCCCCGAGGGGCTCGAATACTTCGAGATCAAGTTTGCCAAGATGCAAGGCGGACACAGTGGCACCGATATTTGCCTCGAGCGTGGCAGTGCCACCAAGTTATTGGCTCGCCTGTTGTGGGAAGTCGGGCAAAAGGTTGACTTCGAACTTGCTCACATCGATGCCGGCAACTTGCGCAACGCTATCGCTCGCGACGCCGAGGCTATAATCGGCATCAAGCCGGGCGATCGTGAAGCGTTAACTGTTGCTTTCAACATCATCAGCAGTGACCTCAACAACGAGTACGCCAAGTCCGAGCCCGACATGGAAATCACCCTCACCGGTGTTGACAAGCCTGCAACAGTTATTGAGAACAAGGTTGCACAAGCTGTCATCAACACCGTGTTTGTAGCACAACATGGTGTGGTTAGCGTGAGCCTTGAAATACCCGGTTTTACCGAGACCAGCACAAACCTCGCGAGCATCAAGATGCAAGAGGGCAACAAGATCGTTGTCACCACTTCACAACGCAGTGCTATTGAAAGCCGCAAGTTCGACATCGCCCACCGCATCGAGCAAACCTTCAAGTTGGGTGGTGCTACCGTGTGCCACACCGACGGTTATCAAGGTTGGGCACCCAATGCCAACAGCCGCATTCTTAAGACTGCAGTCAAGATTTGGCACGACCTCTACGGAGTGGAGCCCAAAGTGGAAGCCATTCACGCCGGTTTGGAGTGCGGTTTATTCCTCAAGGTGCTGCCCCACCTCGACATGATTTCTTACGGTCCCACACTGCGAGACGTTCACTCGCCCAAGGAGCGCGTACACATTCCCGCTGTACAAAAGTTCTGGGACTTCACCGTAGGCATTCTCAAGGCTGTTGCTAACGAGAAATAACAACCTACCGCTTTATCACGCGGGGCGCACCCTATTGCGCCCCGTTTTCATCTGACTATGAAACAATTTATCTTTCTTCTCGTCACGATCACCATGGCACTGGCGGTCACCGCACAAAGCAGTTTGAGCGAAGCCGATTATCGCAAGGTGGCAGACGAACTCGGCATCGAGGTGGCGGCAATCAAGGCTTTAGCATCTATCGAGGGTGGCGGACACGGGTTTTCGGCAGGTGGCAAGACCACAATAAATTTCGACTTGAGTGTCTACAAGCGATTGTTGCGTAGTGCCGGCAAGAGTGAAGCGGCGGCACGCAAGGCTTCGCCCATAGCATTCGCTGCCGTCAATCGTGCGCGTTACGGTGGATATGTCGAGGCGCAACATGCCCGATTGGAGGACGCTTGCCGGTTCGACCGCGAGTTAGCGCTGAAGGCGACTTTTTGGGGTATGTTCCAAATCGGAGGCTTCAACTATCACTTGTGCGGTTGTGAGAGCGTCGAAGAGTTTGCGCGGCTCAACGGCGAGAGTGAGTTACAACAGTTGGAGTTGTTCGGTCGCTTCATCAAGCGTGCAGGCTTGGTGAAATACGTCAAGGCTCACAATTGGCAGGGCTTTGCGCGCGCCTACAACGGCGGACGTCAAGTGAGCACCTATGCCGGCAAACTACAGCGTGCCTACAACCGCTTCAAATAAATTGTTTCATTTCCACATACCACCACGCGTTCACCAATGCAACTCGAGTGGCGACAGTGCTCGGACTGTAAACGAGGGAGTGTCGAACTTTTCGACACTCCCTCGTTATATGATTATCTGTAAGATATAGTCGTCAGTCTCGTGACGCGCCGAAAATGCGTAACAAATAGATAAACAAGTTGATGAAATCAAGATAGAGCATCAATGCTCCCATCGTACTCACCTTACCCGATTGCCCGACATCGGTCATTGCTGCCATGTTCTTAATCTTTTGGGTGTCCCATGCTGTGAGACCGACGAATACAGCAACACCGACAAGACTGATAATCCAACCCAGGGTGCTGCTACCCAAGAAGATGTTGACAATTGAGGCAATAATCAATCCGATGAGTGCCATGAATAATATTGAACCTATCTTGCTGAGGTCACTCTTGGTCACATATCCGTACAATGCCATCGCACCGAACGTACCGGCTGTAATAAAGAAAGTCGATGCTATGGAACTCGTAGTGTAAGCAAGGAAAATCACACTCATGGTCAGACCGTTCACCGCACTGTACAAATAGAACAAAGCGGTGGCTACACCGGTACTCATCTTATTGATGGCACCCGAAACAGCAAACACAAGGATCAACTCAACCACGCACAAACCGATGACAATAAAACTGTTACCGTAAATCAATTCGAGTATTGCCGGTGTACTCGCCGTCAAGAAAGCGATAATTGCCGTTACCAACAAGCCCAAGCCCATCTTGACGAAGACCTTTTGCATCACAGTGGCAACATACGACGACAACGCGCGGTCTTCTTGAACCTGCAAAGGCGACTGATAACCTTGTTGTCCGTAGCCCTGTTGTTCATAACCATAGCCCTGACCGGAGTCATAGCCATTTTCATAATAATTGTTGTTCATTATTTCACTGATTTTAATTGTAAACACACTTGACTTAAACGGCGATTGTCGGTCGCTGTTAAGTATTCTACTCACACTACTGCAAAAAACGTGCCAACTCCTTATCCATAACGTGCCACCACCTTAATTCAGCATCAAGGCGGTGACACGTGAATAAGGTTAACGCTAACAACGACCTATCAGTAGGTCACACGAGGTTCCAACTCCTTGGCTTGGTCTATCATGCGCTGCAATTCGCTCTCAACCGGCACAACGCGAGTAAGGTGCTTCTGTTCATTCACCTCAACCAACTTGGCGGCAAGATTGACGGCGACACGATGACGCAACTCCTTGACAGTGTCAACACCGGCGGCCTCCAACAACTCGGCAAATTGCGGGCCTATACCCTTGATGCGGAACAGGTCGGCGTGATTGGTCCAACGCAAAATCAGTTTCTCACTGATACCGGTTGCCTCGGCGAGGTCGGCACGACCCTTGGGGGCGGCACAACGGTCTAACAACTGATCGACAGTTTCAATACCGGCAGCGATGAGTTTCTCGGCATACACATCACCAACGCCCTCAATGTCAATAATTTTGTAGGTCATAATGGAAAATAGTTAAAGGTTATACAGTAAAAAACAACTATCACGACTCTCGCAGTGCTTCGGCCCAACGTATCAACGCTTCTTTCTCGGCAGGATGCTCGACACCGTCAGCCTTAATCACACTGTTCACAAATTGGAATAGCGCCATCACTATCGCTTGACGATCGTTAGGCGAGGCAAACATTGACAACAACTCACGAGTATCGGCAACAATCTCATCATGAGTAAAGTGTTGTTCAAGAGCATGTTCAATCATGTCTTTGACCTCAGTTGCATCGCCCACTCGCGACAACTGACCGATATAGTTCTCAACGAAACGACGCTCGCTATCGTCGTAAACACCATCAACACAACTGAAATAAAGCCCTGTCTTTGCGACTAACTTCACGATAAGTTCTATGGCTCTTGTATCTTGTTCCATCGTATTTAATTATGTTTGCTGATTATTTTCTCTTGAAAGCGTCGTTCACAGCAGTTTGCCCCATTTGAATTACCGAGACAACTCCTGCTGCCGTGTCACTCACACCTTGCTTGGTTTGTCCGGCGGCAGCGGCTTGCTGTTGCTGGGGTTGTTGCGTACGTTGGAAACCCTGTCCGGCGGCAGTGGGTTGCTGCTGGGGCTGTTGTGAGGATGTGCTACGATGACGGAAAGCCTCTTTGCCATCACCCTGCGGATACTGACCCTGAGGATACTGACCCTGCGGATACTGACCCTGCGGATATTGACCCTGCGGATATTGACCCTGAGGATATTGACCCTGAGGATATTGACCCTGCGGATACTGACCCTGCGGATATTGACCCTGAGGATATTGACCCTGAGGATATTGACCCTGCGGATACTGACCCTGCGGATATTGACCCTGAGGATATTGACCCTGAGGATATTGACCCTGCG
>CALDIF010000016.1 GCA_937901905.1 uncultured Porphyromonadaceae bacterium
GTAACCCACGGTGAATGGTGTTAAAGTCGGCTGAAAGCCGACCCATCTGCTCGTGCCGTACGTCGGCAGATGGGTCGCCCGTCGGGCGACGATGGCGTGTATGCGCCGCCCCGCTTGTCGCGCTGTCGCGCTTCGCCCACGGTTACACAAATGCCTCGACCTCAGGTCGGTTCTACGCAAATAACGCAAATAAACGTGAGGTTTTTCGTAGATTTACGGGAATTTTGTACCTTTGCCATGACAAACACTATTAATGTCTAACTGATACTAATTGAATTACGACAATGAAATCACTCTTCAAACTTTTATCATTAGCATTGATGCTCATGCTTGCTGTGCCTGCCAATGCACAGTTCGGCAACATAGGCAACCGCATCAAGAATAGAGCCAAGAACAAGGTCGATAGCGAGATTAACCGCGCCATCAACAATCCGAGCACTGTCGTTGATGCCGTTGAAAGTGCCATTCCCGAGAAAGGCGACGCTCAAGGTAGCGGGTCGGTGATGATTAACCAAGCCACTTTCAAGTGGGACGGCAAAATCAACCACGAGAAGTGGAACAAATCGCAAAAGTCGACAGTGACTTTTTCGCGCTTTCCCACTTCGTTCGAAGAGTTCGTACAAGTGCGCGAGGTACTCGGCAAGGAGCCCCAAGGAGCCGTGGCACTGGTGATAATGGCAATGGAATTATATCACCGCGATGTCGACGAGGGCAAGGAGGCATTGAAACTGATTAACACGTCAACCAACTATAACTCCATGTATCGCCAACTCAAGGAGGTCATGGGCGACGACGGGGCGTACAACCGCCCCTACCTGCCCGCGGCGTTGCTCAAGGGGGCCAATCCCAAGAACGCTTACACCCCCGACAGCCCCTATCAAGTTAAGGTTCGCGTTAACCCTGTCACCAAGTATCAAGAGAGCGAATTGCTCGATGGCATCGTCATCTACTTGCAGGTCGACAGCGAGGGTTGGGACACCAACTGGCGTGGCATTGAGGTCGTCAAGCCCGATGACGAAGAATATTACTTCGTGAGCAACTGCCCCGCATTCTACACCCAGTGTAAGAAGATTAAGGGCAAATATCAAGGCTTGAAATGATGCGCATGCGGTTTGTTGCACTCATCGTGGTGGTGGCACTCGTGTTCATCACGCGTGCCGAGGACTACACGCTGCGAGCCACCAAGTACCACCCGGGTATGGGCGGTGCCGGGTGGGTCACGGCGAGCGGCGCACGCATTGACAATAACAAACTCAAGAAATACGAAATTCGTTGGGTTGCCCTCTCTCACGATATGTTCCGCGAGTGCGGTTTTCGTTTGGGCGACACGATTGAGGTTGAGAGCGAGCGTGTCACCGCGCTCAACGGGCTATGGATAGTCAAGGACAAGATGGGACCGAGGTTGAAACGTCGCATCGATTTCCTGCTGCCAAAGGGTGATAACTATCGGTTCACAGCGCCCACTACAGTCACGATACGCAAGAAACAAGCCTCACCGCCTCCACAACCCGCGGTTGACGAGTGAACATAACGATGCGGGGGCAGCCACGTTGATGGCTGCCCCCGCATCGTTATGTTCTGCCGGCTTGTTACCTACTATCCCACTCCATTCGGTTCGTCCGTTTTCGAGAGAACTGTCCGTAGGTTACGCTGCGCTCCACCTACGGTTATCTGTATTTCGCCCTCACGGGCGACGATGTCAGACCGATCGGACAAGAAATTAACTACTAATTTCACGAATTAAACTAATTACAGATTTACGAGAATTTATGAGAGATAGACGC
>CALDIF010000017.1 GCA_937901905.1 uncultured Porphyromonadaceae bacterium
GCGGTGACGATTGCAAGTGCGGTGACGATTGCAAGTGCGGTGACGATTGCAAGTGTGCCGGGATTGCCGCTGCTATTGCGAGTGTGCAAGACCGCCTGCAAGCACTTGATGCCAAGTTTGATGAGAAGATTTATCGCGACGGACGCAAGGACGAGATGTTCGACAAATTATATGTCGAGTTGGAGCGTTATCGCAAGGACGTGTATGCCAAGATGCTCAAGCCGCTGATAACGGGCTTGGTGATGTTCCTCGATGATCTCGAGCGCACTGTTGAGCGCATTGAGAGTAAGGAGAACGCGGGCGAGCGTGCTCTTGAAGCACTCAAGGAGCATGTTCCGGAGGATCTGCTTGACCTGCTCATGGAGAATGGTGTGGAGCCCTACACTACCGAGGGCGAAGTGTTTGATCCTCGCAGTCAGCGTTCGATGAGTGTTGTTGACACAGCCGACCCCGAACTCGACAAGCACATCGCGCGTCGATTGCGTTCGGGTTATCGTTGGAACGGCACGACGCTGCGTCCCGAGACGGTGGTTATCTACAAGTATTCACCGGCAGCCGCCACTCCCGATGTTGTCGAGTCCGAGGTCGGAGACGAGTCCGAGGCTTGAACAAACTTTATGAATAACTAACAACCAAATACAAATTAATCTTATGAGCAAAATTTTTGGAATTGACTTGGGAACGACGTTCTCGTGTATTGCCTACGTTGACGAGTACGGTAAACCCGTCGTTGTGCCCAACCGCGAGAACTCGCCGGTAACCCCGTCGGTGGTGTTCTTTGAGAATGCCGACAATGTGAGTGTGGGCGAGATTGCCAAGCAAGCACTGCAGAGCGAGCCCGACTTGGTGTGCTCGACCATCAAGCGTCAAATGGGCAGTCAGGAATTCACTTTCCTCGTCGGTGACAAGGAGTATAAGCCTGAGGAAGTATCTGCTTTGATTTTGGGTAAGTTGGCTAAAGACGCGAGCGAGAAACTGGGCGAACCGGTCGAGAATGTTGTAATTACGTGCCCGGCCTACTTCGGTCTCGACGAGCGTGAGGCGACCAAGAAAGCCGGTCAAATTGCCGGTTTGAACGTGTTGAGCATCATCAATGAGCCCACGGCAGCCGCTATCAGTTACGGTCTTGATGTGCAAACTCAACAGACGGTCATGGTTTACGACTTGGGTGGCGGTACGTTCGACGTGACCATCATCAAGGTTGCCGACAACGTGATTGAGGTCGTTGCTACAGGTGGTGACCACCACCTGGGCGGTAAGGATTGGGATAACGCGGTGCGCGACTTCTTCATTGACGAGTATTGTCGCGAAAACGGCACATCGCGTGAGGACGTCGCTTCGGACTTCGAGTTGATGGCCGACCTCGAGGTGAAGAGTGAACAGGCAAAGGTTCAGTTGAGCGAGCGTGAGAGCACCAAGATGAAGGCTAACGGCTATCGTGTCGAGATTAGCCGCGAACAATTCGAGTCGTTGACAAGCAATTTGCTCGAGAGCACTATCCAAAAGACTCACGAGACAATGGCAGAGGCCAAGCGCAAAGGTGTTGACGCCTATGACAAGATATTACTTGTAGGCGGTTCGACCCGTATGCCTCAAGTGATGAAGCGTCTCCAAGCGGAGTTCCCGTCAATGACGATAGAGTATTGCGATCCCGATGCCGCTGTGGCCAAGGGTGCCGCAATCTTCGGTGTGAACATGGCGGCATTCCCCGAGCGTGCCGAGGGTGAGGTCTCAGAGAACGCTCCCGTGGTCAGCGAGGAAACACAAAAGGCCGCCGAGGAAATTGCCCGCACGTGGGGCATCGGCAGCGGTCAAGGGGCAATGGTAATCAAGAACGTTATCAGCAAGAGTATCGCCTTGCAACTGGTCGACCCGAACGACGGTGTGGAGAAGTTGTTTAACTTCATCTTCAAGAATACCACCATTCCTCACACCGAGACCTTGCGTGCCGGCACGATTGTCGATAACCAAACTCAAGTACATCTCGCAATCTTCGAGAATGACTATGCTGCCGGTGCGGTGCCCAACGACGTGGTGCCTGTTGAGGACGCCAAGGAATTGACCAACGGTGATATGGGTCCCCTGCCCTCGGGTCTGCCCAAGGGAACTCTCATCGAGATTGACCTCAAGATTGACGATCAAGGTCTGTTGTCAATCGACGCTCGTCACCCCGATAGCGGTGTGACCAAGCACCTCGAAGTGAAGTTGCAGAATGTCATGAGCGAGGAGCAATTGGAACAGGCTAAAGAGCAATTCAAGGGTATATCTATCCTCTGATGTTCGCTGCCGGCTTAAATAATTGATAGACATGCAGTAGGGTCGTTGATTGTGGCGACCCTACTTGCGGTTATTCGAGTTATAAATTACTGCTTGAAAAACCATTAAAAATAGGAGATTGTAGGGGCAATGGTCGAGGTTCCTCAAGAACATCGTTCGGAACAACTGTTTGATATGCTTTTAAACCCACACATTGACTCCCATCTCCTCAGGCACCGGTAACGCGGTTGCTTGACAAATCATCAACTAAGATGCGATATATCGGAATAGACTTGGGCACGACCTACTCGGCAGTATCGGTCATCGACGAGTACGGCAAAGCGACACTGTTGCCTACGCCCTCAGGGGCGCGCTTGACACCGAGTGTGATTTACATCGGTAATGACGGCACCCGTCTGGTGGGTGAAGCCGCCAAAGAATTGATGCAAGACGAGCCCGACAACGTGGCGGCGTTCTTCAAGCGCCACATGGGCGAGCCCGATCCGTGTTTCTATGTCGACGGTCAAGGTGAGTTCACCGCCCCCGACTTGCAGTCGATGTTGCTGGCGCACTTGCGCGAACAAGCGTCTCAGGTGCTCGGTGAGAACGTCGATGCGGCGGTTATCACCGTGCCTGCCTATTTTAACGACTTGCAGCGCAACGAAACGATGCAGGCGGGTCGTCGAGCCGGCCTTGAGGTGTTACGCATTATCAACGAGCCTACAGCAGCCGCCATCTGCTATGCGATGGGTTCCGGAAAGACATTGGGCAACAGGGTGTTGGTGTATGACCTGGGTGGAGGTACATTCGACGTTACCGTGCTCGAAGTGCGTGGTGACACCATCACGGTGCTTGCTACCGGTGGCGACCACCACTTGGGCGGTAAAGACTGGGACGACATGCTCGTCGCCCTGGTGAGTGACGAGTTCCGCAGCGTTCATGGCATCGATCCGCGTGAGGACTTCGAGGCTTATAGCGACATGTTGTACAATGTCGAGAAACTCAAGATACAACTGTCCTCACGTGAAAGCGCGTCTATCACTGTTTATAGCGGTGGCAAGCGGTCGCGCGTTGAGGTCACTCGCGAGAAGTTCGAGCAAATTACGAGCCACTTGATGTCGAGCACCGAGGCTAAAGCCGATGAGGTGCTTGCCGAGGCGGGTTTGTCGTGGTCAGATCTTGACGGTGTGTTGCTCGTGGGTGGCTCTACCAAGATGCCCATGGTGGAAAATTGGGTGCGACGCTTCAGCGGCAAGGAACCTTTGCGTGGCATTAATGTCGATGAGGCGGTGTGCCTCGGTGCCGTGTTACAGGCTCGCATCGAGGTTGAGAGTCGCCGTCCGCAGTTAGGATTGCCGCAGGGAGCACCCGCCCCGGGCATGATGCGTATTCAAGATGTAATGAGCCACAGCCTCGGGGCAGTGGCGGTAGCCGAGGACGCG
>CALDIF010000018.1 GCA_937901905.1 uncultured Porphyromonadaceae bacterium
TTTTTTTGACATGGCAAATTTTTTCGCACTTTTTTCAAAAAAATTTTCTCGAAATTATGTTCACGAGGCATGGAAACGAATCAAGCCGTCCATGGGGGCTGCCACAATAGAACCTATGGTCACTCCACATTCGGCAGCCGCTTCGCGCAACTGGTCGGCAAAGTGACATGCTATAGAGCCCACAAAGTTACATGGCAGTCGGCGATAACCCTCATAGTTAGCGACATTGCGAATAAAGAATGCCTTAAAAGCATTCACCACAAGAGACTTCACCTCGGGAACGTTGAGGTGGCTCTTGATAAAGGGACCGAACTGAGCGAGGAAACGGTTGGCGGCAGGCTGACGATACACCGCAGTGATGATAGCGGTGCGATCGAGATTATACTCACGGTTAAAATCATCAACCACACTTTGGGGCAGTTGATGCTTGAGAAGGTCACCCATGAGCAACTTGCCCAACACGGCACCGCTACCTTCGTCTCCGAGTATATAGCCGAGAGGTGACACGTTGTCGGTGATGTGTTCACCATCGTAGTAGCATGAGTTGCTTCCGGTGCCGATGATACATGCCACGCCGGGTTCGTGACCGCACAAAGCACGAGCGGCGGCGAGCAAGTCGGTGTCCACCTCCACACGCACAACATCGGGCAGATTGGCACGCAAGGCGTTAACCACATGTTGTTTAATCTCATCATTGATAATACCCGCACCATAATAATAAATCTCATCTACACGACAGTCGGGTAATTGGGGTAACAGCTCGTCGTGAATGCGAGTCGTCATTTCTTGTTCGGTAAGCATGAGTGCATTCATACCGGTTGTGAACACACGGGCAACAACTTCGTTACCATTTAACAAGCACCACTCTATCTTGGTGGAGCCGCAATCTGCAATCAGTATCATCGTATATCGTTTTTATTGGTTAAAAATCATTGTCAGTTCAATTATTATCGGCGGTTGTGTCGTCTTCATCGTCACCACCGAGGTCGTCCCAATCGAAGTCATCGAACCCGAAGAACGCTTCATCGGTAAACTGTTTCATCTCACGACCCTCTTTTTTGGTAGGACGACCAAGCCCCTTCCGGCGGTCAACAAAACCTCCTATACGCACCATCTCGAGCAATTCGTACTGGTCAGGCGTAGTGAGATTTTCCAAATATTCGGGTACGAGTTTGGCACCCACCCGATTTTGGGTAATGCCAATCACCTTGAACGTGAATGTCACGGGGGGCTTTTTCACCGAGATTACATCACCCGTGTGAACCATTCTTGAGGGCTTGACGTTCATACCGTCAATTGTGACGCGTCCCAAGCGACACGCATCGGTAGCGAGAGAGCGAGTTTTAAACACGCGTGTTGCCCACAACCACTTGTCTATCCTTATTTCCATGCTTTCGCTCTAACTAAAAACGAAGTGCCACACTGCGTGTGCGGTGTGGCACTTTACTTATCAAGCACAAAAACTTAAATTACTCGGCAGTGGGAGCCTCGTTTGCAGGAGCCTCGGCAACCGGAGTTTCGACAGTAGCAGCCTTCTTGTTAGAGCGACGGCTGCGACGCGTTGTCTTCTTGGGAGCATCGGCCTTGGCTGCAAGCATCGACTCGTTGAAGTCAACAAGTTCGATGAAGCAAGTCTTGGCGGCATCGCCCAAACGGGTACCCGTCTTGATGATGCGGGTGTAACCACCGGGACGATCCATGATGCGCGGACCGACAACGTTGAACAACTCCTTGACAGCCTCCTTGCTTTGCAAGCGACGGAAAGCCTCACGCATTGCGTTGAAGTCACCGACCTTCTTGGCGCGGTTAATAATGGGCTCTGCATAAATGCGCAGTGCCTTAGCCTTAGCCACAGTTGTATAGATGCGCTTGTGCAAGATGAGCGAGGCAGCCATGTTGGTGAGCATCGCCTCACGATGTGCGCTCTTGCGACTGAGGTGGTTGAATTTCTTATTGTGTCTCATCGTTATAATTATTCTTTATCTAATTTATACTTGGCGATGTCCATCCCGAATGAGAGTCCGAGACCGTTGAGAAGTTCCTCAAGTTCACTGAGAGACTTCTTGCCGAAGTTGCGGAATTTGAGCAAGTCGGTCTTGTTGTAGATCACGAGTTCGCCCAGTGTTTCGACCTCGGCACTCTTGAGGCAGTTGAGCGCACGCACCGAGAGGTCCATGTCGATCAAGCGCGTCTTGAGCAACTGGCGCATCTTGAGTACTTCCTCGTCAAACTCCTCGGTCTCGGTGGTCTCAGCCACGTCAAAGGCGATCTTCTCATCGCTGAAGAGCATGAAGTGTTGGATAAGTATCAAGGCAGCCTCCTTGAGGGCGTCCTTGGGATGTATCGAGCCGTCTGTCTTAATTTCCAGAATGAGTTTCTCGTAGTCGGTCTTCTGCTCAACGCGGAAGTTATCGACTGTGATCTTGACGTTCAATATCGGCGTATAAATAGAGTCGATTGCTATGACATCAATCGGGTCATTGGGGCTGGCATTCTCCTCGGCAGAGAGGTAACCGCGACCCTTGTTAATTGACAACTCAATTTGGAAACCGGCTTGCGGGTCAACATGGCAAATCACGAGGTCGGGGTTGAGAACCTCGAACCCACTGAGCACCTTGCCAATGTCACCGGCCTTGAACTCCTCTTGACCGGACACCTTAACCACAGCTTTCTCGTTGTCAACATCCTCGACGATGCGTTTGAGACGCACCTTCTTGAGGTTAAGGATAACGTTGGTCACGTCCTCCTTAACACCGGGTATAGTGGCAAACTCATGCAACACGCCGTCGATGCGGATATTGCAAATCGCATAACCCTCGAGTCCCGAGAGTAAGATGCGACGCAAGGCGTTGCCAATGGTGATGCCGTAGCCCGGTTCCAAGGGGCGGAACTCGAACTTGCCGTAGGTGTTGTCGGCCTCCAACATTAAGACCTTGTCGGGCTTCTGAAACGCTAAAATAGCCATGGATAAATAATTTTACTGTTTTGAATACAACTCGACGATAAGTTGCTCCTTGATGTTCTCGGGAATGTCCTCGCGTTGCGGCAGGTGCAACAACTTGCCACCCTTGACGCTCTCGTCCCATTCAATCCAGGGATACTTGGCGTGGTTGAAACCGGCGAGCGAGTCGGCTATCACTTCGAGTGACTTACTCTTCTCGCGAACTGCAACCACCTGTCCGGGTTGAACCGAGTACGACGGGATATTGACGACCTTGCCATCAACAGTGATGTGACGATGAAGCACGATTTGGCGTGCGGCAGCGCGTGTGCGGGCGATGCCCAAACGATAAACCACGTTGTCAAGACGTTGTTCGAGCAATTGCAGCAACACCTCGCCGGTGACGCCCTTGCTTGACGATGCTTTCTTGAATAGGTTGCGGAACTGGCGCTCCAGCACACCATAGGTGTACTTTGCCTTCTGCTTCTCGCGCAATTGAGTGCCGTACTCCGAGAGTTTTCTTCTCTTGTTGGCACCGTGCTGGCCCGGTGGATAGTTCTTCTTCGACAGAACTTTATCTTCACCGAAAATAGGCTCGCCCAATTTGCGAGCAATCTTAGACTTAGGACCGGTATATCTTGCCATGTCTATTGATACTGTAATTAAAAGTTGTTGTTGTAGTAGTGAACCACTACAGTGCAGCCGCGATTGCAGAGAGGTATGGTATCTTTTTTATTGAAATGGTAAAAAAGTTGCAATCTTATTTCACTGATTCGGGTTCGCAAAATTTGTTGAAAAATTGCGATAGAATAGAATAACTGTGTCTGCGTGACGATTTATTGCCGCGGTCGACAAGCAGGCTACGATTACACTCTTCTTCTCTTGGGAGGACGGCATCCGTTGTGAGGCAGCGGAGTGACGTCGATAATCTCGGTCACGGCGATACCGGCACCATGAATGGTACGGATGGCTGATTCGCGACCGTTACCCGGACCCTTGACGTAGGCTTTCACCTTGCGCAAACCGAGGTCATAGGCGACCTTAGCACAGTCCTGAGCGGCCATTTGTGCGGCGTAGGGGGTGTTCTTCTTCGAACCGCGGAAACCCATCTTGCCTGCCGATGACCACGAGATAACTTGCCCCTGCCCATTGGCGAGGCACACGATGATGTTGTTGAAAGAAGAGTGGACATGCAACTGCCCAATGCCGTCAACCTTGACTACTCTCTTCTTCGTTGCAGCTGTCTTTTTTGCCATACTCAATTATTATTTAGTTGCTTTCTTCTTGTTAGCGACTGTCTTCTTGCGACCCTTGCGAGTACGAGCATTATTCTTAGTGCTCTGACCGCGCACGGGCAAACCGTTGCGATGACGAATACCGCGATAGCAACCGATGTCCATCAATCGCTTGATGTTCATCTGAACCTCGCTGCGCAGGTCACCCTCAACCTTATAGTCATTACCGATCACCTCGCGCACCTTGGCTGCCTCGGCATCGGTCCAATCCTTTACCTTGGTGTCCTCGCTGACACCGGCTTTGCTCAGAATCTTGGCTGCGCTGCTGCGACCGATACCGAAGATATAGGTCAACGCGATAACGCCACGCTTATTCTGGGGGAGATCAACTCCGACAATACGTACTGCCATAAAAATATAAGAAATTCAAATCAAAAATTACAATAAACACAGCTCCCTTCGGTGGAAAGAACGGAAAATGGGATTCTCTTGCAAAAATTACATCTACTCGCAGGATTTGCGGAATTCATGTCGTTCAAAAAGAAGAACTTGCGCCTCCAATCGAACGATACAGCGCGCTCTGCTTTAAAAAAGACAAAACTGGCTACAGCGCAGAAATAATCAAAAATCAAAAAGGAATAGATTTCACGGAATTTGATTTTGCTTTCGGCGGATTTTTTACAATCCTTACATCCGGCTCAAAAGAAGAATTTTCATGGCGAAGCAATGATTCACGCACAGCGGCAGGTCTTAGCGAAGACGGTAAAACACTTTTTTTGCTCGTGGTTGAAGGGGAACGCTGGTCTAAAAGTCACGGACTTTCATATCCTGAATGTGCGGATATAATGCTCGCACTGGGAGCCAAAAATGCCATGCAGATGGATGGAGGCGGCTCTTCTTCACTTTTCATACAGCAGAAAAATATGCTCTCCTATCCCGCACTTAGAAAAAATGCAGTCTTTTTAGGATTTTATTGACGATAAACCTTTTATAAGTTATTATTAAGATTATGGGAATCGCGACTAGCCAACAGCTCACCAAATATTACGATCAATACAGAGACACAGAAATTACTTTCACAAAAGATATAATCCGTGCTCTCGGACTGGATCCTCGCCAGGTCTATGTAAAATGTAACGGCGGTCAGTGGCCTTGTATC
>CALDIF010000019.1 GCA_937901905.1 uncultured Porphyromonadaceae bacterium
TCTCGACTTGGGGACGATTGTCAGGATTTTTCATAAACTGCAACATATAATCGTTTGGCAACGATGTCAGCGAGCGGTCCTCCGGAATATTTCCGTCAGGGAAATAGTAGTGCCACATCGCTTCGTTGCGTTGCAATCGCTCCCCCTGCGTCGGCAAGTGGATAAACCTCATGCCACGCTTGGCAAACTCACGCTCAAATGAGTCCACGTTCTCAGCAACGAACCTGTCGGCGTCCACATCGCCTGTACCGTCAACATAGATTACTTCGTCGCCTGCCGGCGAAAAAGGCAAGTCGGTGCGCAATAGCAAACCGCATACATCAAGTTGGTAGTGTGAATCGGTATCCATTAAATTTCAATTTACAATACTTCACTTCAGCAAAAATCATGCCAAAGGTAATGATAACCACATGTATTATCAAAAAATGACGGTTTTGCAACCTTGCAAATTTGATTTTGCTTGGTCATCAAATAGCAAACCCCTACTTTTGCCCCCACAAAAACAGAATTTGATAATTTATTTGACTTTATGATCTCTATTCTAATCATAGCAGCAGTGGTTTATATAATTTTAAAACAATTCACCAATATAAACATTGGAGGAGAACAACGAACCAAAGAAGTCTTGGTTTGAGCGCAACCTATGGTTGGTGGCAGTAGGCATCGCCATCTTTATCTTACGAATGTGCAACGAGTTGGCAAGATAATCAATCATTAATATATCATATTATTTATTTTATTTATGGCAAATCGATACGAATGGGATAACGGTACTGTCATTGTAATACAAAATGACAAATACCAATATGGTGTTATTGACCATGACGGTAATATAATTGTGCCATTCGGGCAATACGAATGGATTGATGTGTACGATCAAGGGTTGGCGCGAGTAATATCTGTGTCTACCGAGATTGAAGATAACGAAGTTAAAATAATCAAGAAATGGGGAATCATCAATGAAAAAGGTGTGGTTGTTCTCCCCATCGAATATGATCAGGTTTGGAACTTCGCAGGTAAGAACCGTTGGTCAACAACCGTCGTCAAAGGTGGCGTTCAGAGCAGCGTTAACCTTAGTACTTTAAATCCGGAGATTCCGCCACACGTATATCGTCCACAATATGAACGTCGGTATTACAGCTACTACGATGACGAGATAGAGAGCGAATATGCAGGAACATATGCCCACGATGTTGAGCATCTTGACGATGATTTTATTAACGACGCACTTGACGGCGAGCCTGAGGCATATTGGAACATTGATTAAAGTCTTTCAAACTCTCGATTATATTATCACCTACTTAACATGGAAACGAAAGAATATTCTCGACTAAATCAATGTCTGATATGTCGCAACGATTATGAGAGTTGCCCACACTATGAGCACGAGCCCGGCAATCCGTGCGTATACTACGCGCTGCCGATTGACAACAGTCAATTCATGGGACACTTTTTCTCAACCGTGGGACGCATAAGACGCTTGGAATACACAATCACAGCAATTATCGCTCATGTGCTTTGGATCGTTTTTCTCTGTGGCATCATGCTGCTATATGTGAGTTACACGCATCGCGGTTGGCAAGACATCGACTTCGGCATTAATCTGATACTCAGTTGCATCGCGGCATTACCGGCAGGAGCGCTGTTGGTTGTTGCAGGCATCAAACGATGCCACGACTTGGGCGTTAATAATTGGTACGCATGGATACCTGCAATCTCATTGATCGCCGTCAATGTACCGTTTCTGGGCTTCTTCTGGATCATCTCGATAGTTTATCTCGTGTTTCAAAAAGGCGAAGAAGGCATCAATAAGCACGGTTCCGAACCCGGCAGACCCTATCGCGAGCAACTGCGCGAGGCACAAGGCTGAAGGATAATTCGGTTGGCACGGAATTTGCAGTTAGGGGTTAAAACGATTATTTATGAAGAGTTTCCTAACTGCTTTGATGATGTGGGCATCGGTCGTGACTGGCGGTGCCTATGATGCCACGGTTGATGCGCCCCGGGCGTATAACAATGTCTACATTTGCTTGACAAAAAAGTCCGAGTGTTATCACAGCCACCGTTGCCGTGGTCTTGCCAATTGTAAAGGTAAAATCATGGTGTGCTCGCTCGAGTACGCCATTGAGCAGGGCTATCGTCCATGCAAGAACTGTTATAACTGAATTACCGCGACACTGAACGCCGCCGGTTAAGCCCCTTGTTGCTTTGTTCGGCTAAATTGCCTATCTTTGCAAAAAAACAAGACTATGAAAAAGTTTTTCACGTGGTTGATGACCATGCTGGGGCTAACGACGGCTTGCAGCGGACAGAACTTTGAGAACACCGACGTAACGGGTTTTGAAGCACTCGCGACTGCGCCCGATGTGACTTTGCTCGACGTGCGTTCCGAGGGAGAGTATGCCGAGGGGCATATCGACGGCGCATTGAACATTGATGTCAACGCGAGCGACTTTGTCGACTGCGCCATGGCGATGTTGCCTCGTGGCACCACAGTAGCCGTGTACTGTCGCAGCGGACGTCGGTCGGCAACAGCGGCTGCCTTGCTTGCCGACCGTGGCTATCGCGTAGTGAACCTCAGCGGTGGCATACTCGCCTGGATAGAGGCAGGACGCCCGACGACAACCGATGCCCACGAGCGTGACGTGTTCGTCACCCCCGGAGGCAAAACATTGCGATTCTATGCGTTGATGCACGCCAGCGTGCGCATCAACATCGATGGTCGTGAGTTGTACGTCGATCCTGTCAAGCAACTGGGCGGTCGAACCGTAGATTACTCGCAACTACCCGATGCCGACTATATCCTCGTCACCCACGAACACGGCGATCACTACGACCCCGAAGTCATCGCTGCCCTCTCGATCGATGACACGCGTTTAGTGACCAACCGTCGTTGTGCCGACATGATAGGTAAGGGCGAAGTGATGGCAAACGGCGACACGTTGCGCATC
Source organism: uncultured Porphyromonadaceae bacterium (assembly GCA_937901905.1). Taxonomy (GTDB): domain Bacteria; phylum Bacteroidota; class Bacteroidia; order Bacteroidales; family Muribaculaceae; genus Sodaliphilus. The sequence goes on from CALDIF010000019.1 coordinate 2,952, forward strand.
GCCGACGACATCTTGGTGGAAGCCGTCCCCGCCTACAACACAACCGAGGGACATCTCCGGTTCCACCCACGCGGTCGCGACAACGGTTACATAATCAACATCGACGGACTCCGCATCTACGTTGCAGGCGATACCGAGGACATTCCCGAGATGGGTTCACTCGGCAACATTGACATCGCTCTGCTACCCTGCAACCAACCCTACACCATGACACCCGAACAGTTACTCAACGCCGCTCGCATGGTAAAACCGCGCGTTCTATTTCCCTACCACTATGGGCAAACCGATGTCAGTGGCATCGCCGCCTCCCTCGCTGCCGACAGCATTGACGTGCACATACGCCACTACGAATAAGCCCACGCCCGCCCCAAATCACCGAACAAAACCGCCTCAAATCACCGAAAATTTTTATAATCCCCCGGATTCAATTTGAAACTAAAGTACTAAATTTGCATACAAAATATTAGTATTAATTTATGTTTTTACGAATTCTTGAGATACTATTGTATCGGATTCGGTTCAGGTAAAATTTGTGGTCGGGTTCTACGGTCATTGTTCAAGAACATACAGTAGTAGATGGTCAGGTAGGTGACACCGTTTTTCTTGTAGACCTTGCGCTCATTGGAGAATACTATGGCTCGATTGATGCCATAATCAGGGGTTGCAAGGAATTTTGTAAGTGCGCTATGCGAGGTGTAGTCTTTGCCTGGTGTGGGTGAAAGCCCACGATGTTGCCGACCGGAGACCCAACAAAGTGAAACCTCACGGCGCATTCGCCGAAGGTGAGTGTGGCATGGGGTGTTACTCCTTTGTTATCAAGTTTACTTGGCGTAGTCCGGGGCGAGACGACTACCGGGGAAGTAGTGCGACAAGATGTCTCGATAACCTATGCCACGCGCGCCCATCACAGCGGCACCTATCTGACACAAGCCCACTCCATGCCCCCAACCGGCTCCATGCAGGGTGAACGTCTCGGGATAACCATCGGCATCGACCTCTCCGGTCTCAACGACAAAAGCCGAACTATACAGGCAACTCTCGCTGAGTGCATAACGAATGGCGAGTTCCTTACCGATTACACGCGTGAGGCGTTCGCCCACGACACGAAGTTGCCACAGGCGACCCGAGGTGCCACGCGCCAACGGTTCAAGTGAGCGCACCCTGCCGTAGTCATCACCGGTGCGACGTAGCAGCAAGTCGGTGAGTTGCCGGGCAGTGTAAGTGACATGCCAACGGTAGAAGTCGGTCGTTTCTCGGTCATAGTCGTTGAGAACTTGCGAGAGTATAGCGGGATCGTGGGTGTTGCAATAGGCTTCGGGGGCAGACATGATCCAACGCGTTGCCTCGTCCTCGCGCGTGAGGTCGGGAAATTCATGAGGGCGGTCACAGTCGGCACGCGCTACGAGATAATCGTAACGCTCGGGTTGCCAGCAATATTCAAATTGTTCCATCACGCCGCCGCACGACTTGGAGAAACGCGCGTCACACAAACTGCCCTCACTGTCGACCAAGACTTCGCCACGCGTAGCGGCTATTGCCTGTGCCACAGTGGGTGTTGAGGCTCGCGTAATGCCTTGATAACGCTGGCAATGGTCATCGGCACAAACATCGAAATTTTCATGATCATCGTGATCCCACCAACGCAAGCCCTCGACATCGGCTGCCGCGATGTACTCATGCTTGGCATTAACGGGAGGCATGATTTGAGCCAACAGCCAACTGCGCGAAATCACCGCGTGAGCCTTGAGCAGTTCCAACGATGCATGCGCGCTCATCTCGCTACTAATCACGCTCAACAGGTAGTCCTCGACCGACAACACATTAATCGCTGTAACTTCACCGTCGCGCTCACTCATAAACTCGACAGCCCCCTTGAAAGACTGATTTTCGGCACGCTTCCAATGGAAACTGACACCGATAATCACATCATGCAAGGTGAAATAACACGATTCGTCGGCAGGGGTGAGAGTCACCGCCACGTCGAAAGCGTCATCGCCCAAAAACACAGCGCGTTGCTGTCCTGCGCACACAGTGACCGTAGTATCGCGATATAACACACCCTTGTCGTTGACAAACTCTCCATGCAGGTCAACCACAATGGAATTTGCACTCATCACACCCACGCGCACGCGCGGTTCAATATTATCACCATGTTTCATAGTTTAAGTTTCGCTTTGTCCAAAAAACATTAAGAGAAACTACAAATTTAAGAATAATTATGTTGAATGCCAAACCATCTGAAAAATATGATCAAGTAAAATGTTTGACATTTTCGAAGTCTTCATGGCTGAATTGTCACCCGGCGTACTCGCCCGTAATTGTTGAAGTGCAAAACAGCGGAATGGCAGACACGAAGATACACGTTCAAGGCAGGGAGTAAGCAATATAGTTGTAGACATCAAGGGCACTCGCGACAGTGAGGTTGTCGTAGTCCTCGCGTCGCGGAAGAGTGACAACGCCCAACAAATCGAGTATGCCCGGCGACCACAACAGTTGCCCCTGACCGACACCGAAGTTAGCAGGGCGATGATGCGCGCGAGGCATCACGGCAAGGCAGGTGATGTCGCGCGATTTCCACGCTACCGCATTAAGCATCGGCTCAAGCGTTGAGTCGCCTCTCAGTTGTCCGATGAATGTCAGCACCTCGTCAATCATCATCACGTCGTCAACGCCGGCTACTATATATGCCGTAACGGGCAACTTACCCACCACACGAGTGAGCGGACTCGCCTCGGTTGCTATCGTTCCGAGTAAGGTGTGCTTGACCGGGAAGGCTTGCAGGTGCAAGTGCCACGGTATTGATGCCCCACATCGCGGACCGTTATACGACACGGCATAATCGGGCAGCAGCCCTGTTAACGACAGCATGTCGCTCAAGGTGTCGCGGTCAAGGCATTGCGGACAATGTTCCACTGTCGCAACGGTAAAATGGCGGTCAACTATGGGGTAAGGATTGACAAGCACTTCCATGTCGCGCCTACCGTGCCACGGCAGGGCGCGTTGCCCGGCAGGGCGGTTGTGGTGGCATAGCATACAGTGAGTTGCCGAGGTGTCCTCGCGTGCACGCTCCATGTTGACACGTGCGGTGGTCGACAACAAGCGAGCGGGATTATCACAGACAAGCAACGGCACCGTGTCACCGGCAATATTCAGGTTTAACACGCGTTCGTTGCGCGACATCAATGCCGCATAGCGGTCGGCGAACAACTGCCAGTCGTTAAGTTGTCCGACAAACAATGCCTCCACTTGTCCTTTCAAATCATCCATAGTTGTTCAATACACAAAAAAACCGCCTCACATCGGAGGCGGCTATACTAAAACATTATTTCACTCTTATCACGCGCCCCTTTGGGACTGTGTTGCCTTTGATTCCGTTAAGTTTTTTCAAATTGGCAACGGTGGTTCCGTTGCGTTTTGCTATCTTGGTGAGGTTGTCACCACTTTTCACCTTATAGGTCGCGCGAGACGCCGAGCGACCTTTCTTCGACGATTTTTTCGTCACACGTCCCGATTTCTTGCTATCGGAGCGCACGCTTTTGTAACGATGTGAGGGAGAATAATTGCGTGCTTGGGTGTAATTACTCTTTTGGAAAGTGTAACTGTCGGTGTGCGCCACACGGTTTTCGAAGTCGAAGATTGCCTCGGGGTTGATGGCGTAACCCATAAAACGAGTCTCGAAGTGCAGGTGCGGTCCCGTCGAACGTCCTGTCGAGCCACTGAGCGCGATGGGTTGACCGGCTTTAACGTATTGGTCGGGTTGAACGAGGAAACGTGACAGGTGACCGTAGACAGTCTCGAGACCGTTCTCGTGACGCACGATAACGTAGAAGCCGAAACCGTTGCGTTCAAACTTGGTCAGGCGAACTTTTCCGCTGAAAGCGGCACGCACCGTGTCACCCATCGGAGCACGCAGGTCCACGCCCTTGTGATTGCGACCGAAACGCGGACGATAGCCGTAGTGGCTGGTCACGAAATTACCGGTGATTGGCATTCGATAACCGGTAACATCAATCACCTTGGTTGCCGGGACATCGCTTTCTTTGAACGGATTTACCAATCCACTCTCCCACCCCTCGGTATAAATATCGGGCTCCGGTTCCTCATCGTCATATAATCCGCGAGCATAGTCGTCCACGGCCTTGGCCCGTATCTTGTCTTGCACGCGCTCTTGATTGGCGAGCAACTTGTCATGCTTGTTCTTGAGCGCACTTGCCGATTGAAGGTTCTGGGCACTCACCCCTAACGCGATGACGGCTGCTACCGCTACTGTCAATATCTTGTTTAATGTCATTGGCCTTTGTAAATTTTATTCATGCTTGCCGCGCTGCCAATCTCCCCCGATGAAGCACGCGACACATTAAAAATGTTAAACTTAAAAATCTCTGTACTCACTGATCGCCATTCACGACCGCTCAGACATGAAAGAATAGCAACGCCGCCGCATACTCACGCTTGATGCCCGACGCGCTTCCGATGCGATTACCCGAGCGATCACGCACGGTGCCATCGCTGTCTATCTTACCGATTGAATTACCGGCGCGATCGCGCACACGTCCGTCACTATCGATGCTGCCCAGGCGGTTGCCCGAGCGATCACTCACCACACCGCCACTGACCTTGCCGATGGTGTTGCCGGCACGGTCGCGCACGGTACCATCGCTATCAATCTTACCAACCCGATTGCCCGCACGATCGCGAACGTAACCGCTATTGTCGACACTGCCGGTGAGATTGCCGGCGCGATCACGCAACTGCTGGGCGTCGACCGGGGGAGCCGCCACCAAAGCCAAACCCGCTACCAGAGCGAGCGACACAATATTGCGAATAATAGATTTCATCATAGTTACTGAGTGATTTAACAAATGGTTATCGCACTAAAAACGTTCAAAGTTAGCACTTTATTTTGTAACAGCCAAACATTGAAATCCTAAAAAATCCTAACGCAGCAACCAACCTCAACGCGGAAAATCTGCGAAATACACGATGTACCTGAATTCCGCAGCACTTTAGTTTAACTTTCTTTACCCTAATTCCGCAGCACTTTAGTTTAACTTTCTTTATAAAATCCTGAGCAACAAAATGTTGCCCAGGATTTTGTCATGTCAGATTTTTCACTTATCTTAGTGCTGCATTTCAAAACAAGCAAATTCTTCAATGACATGACAAAATTAAGCATAAAATCCGAGAAAATCACACCTTTTGGAGGTATTTGTCATGTAAGGGAGCATTTTTCCCGTTTCGTTGGCCCGGTTATAGACAAGGTGCCGGGTCTCCGGTGTACGTCATACGGCTATCAGTACAGCGGAGATTGCAGGTTCGCCGGCAAGCGTTTACTTCTGTGGAGGTGACTGCGTGGAGGACGTGACGAGCCACCTGATGCCTCATCTCTCGCCGCATCCCACTCTTCGCATATGCAGTTCTGACACAATCATGAGAGCTGTTTCAGAACTGACCACAACCAACACGACCTACACATCTGACACCGGCAGGAGATATGACTTCAACACGGCCACGAAGCCGAACAGCCTGCCGGTGAAGGTGCTCCCGGACACAGGGCAACTCATGGGCAGGCTCAACACAAAAGCCTTCGGACTGAAGAAGACCAGCCGCATCAAAGCCTTCGTCTTCAGGTTCTTCACAGTGCCGGCAAAGTGGATAAGGACGGCAAGGCAATATCAGCTGAATATCTACACGGACAACAAGT
>CALDIF010000020.1 GCA_937901905.1 uncultured Porphyromonadaceae bacterium
ACGCTCCCGAGGAGAAGGAGCGTGGTATCACGATCAACACAGCTCACGTTGAGTATGAGACCAAGAACCGTCACTATGCACACGTGGATTGCCCCGGACACGCCGATTACGTGAAGAACATGGTTACCGGTGCTGCCCAGATGGACGGTGCTATCGTGGTGGTTGCCGCTACCGACGGTGTGATGCCCCAAACTGCTGAGCACATCTTGTTGGCTCGTCAGGTGAACGTGCCTCGCTTGGTTATCTTCTTGAACAAGTGCGATAGCCCCGATGTTGACGAGGAGATGATTGAACTCGTTGAGATGGACGTTCGCGACCTTCTTTCGAAGTATGAGTTCGACGGTGACAACACCCCGATTATCCGTGGTTCGGCTCTCGGCGCATTGCAAGGCGATGAGAAGTGGGAGAAGACCGTGCTCGAGTTGATGGAGGCTGTTGACAGTTGGATTCCTCTGCCCCCGCGCGATATTGATAAACCCTTCTTGATGCCTGTTGAGGACGTGTTCTCGATCACCGGTCGTGGTACTGTTGCCACCGGTCGTATCGAAACCGGTATCATCAAGGTTGGTGACGAGGTTCAAATCATGGGCTTGGGAGCCGAGATGAAGAGCGTTGTTACCGGTGTTGAGATGTTCCGCAAGTTGCTTGACCAGGGTGAAGCGGGTGATAACGTGGGTCTGTTGCTCCGCGGTATCGACTACAAGACCATCAAGCGCGGTATGGTTATCTGCCATCCGGGTATGGTGAAGCCCCACGATCACTTCAAGGCTTCTATCTACGTGTTGAAGAAGGAAGAGGGTGGTCGTCACACTCCGTTCCACAACAAGTATCGTCCGCAGTTCTACATCCGCACTCTTGACGTGACCGGTGAGATCAAGTTGCCTGAGGGCATCGAGATGGTGATGCCGGGTGACAACGTTGAGATTGAGGTTAGCCTCATTCAACCGGTTGCTTGCAGCGAGGGTCTTCGTTTCGCTATCCGCGAGGGTGGTCGTACCGTGGGTTCGGGTCAGATCACTAAGATCCTTGAGGATATTCACGAGTAATCAACCTGTTACAAGGATAATCAAGACAGCGGGCGACAAGCCTTGCGGCATAGTCGCTCGCTGTTTTACACGGGAATAGCTCAGTCGGTAGAGCGACGGTCTCCAAAACCGTAGGTCGTGAGTTCGAGTCTTACTTCCCGTGCTAATTGTGAGATAACAACTACTCAAGATGAAAAAATACAAGATACTGGCGGATATTCAGGACAGTTATAACGAACTTGTCTATAAGGTGTCCTGGCCGACTAAGAAAGATCTTGCAAACAGCACTGTGGTGGTGATGTCAGCTTCCGTCGTCTTCGCCATTGTGGTGTTTTGCATTGACTTGGTGTTCAACGAGTTGATGGAGTTTGTATACAAGTTGCCGCAGTTGCTGTCGTGACGGCATCGCTTCCAACGCCGGTTAGTGACGTGCATTGAGGTGACAAGTGAACAATGAGCGTGAGAAAGCAAGAGAACCTAACAACAAACCGTTAAACCGAAACAAATGTCATCAATAGCAAAGCAGTGGTACGTGCTTCGCACGATATCGGGCAAGGAGTTAAAAGTTAAGGAAATGCTCGAAGCAGCCTGTAACAATAATCCTGACCTGGCTCGTTGCATTTCTCAGGTGTTAGTGCCGGTAGAGAAGGTGTACACCACTCGTGGGGGCAGCAAGGTGGTTAAAGACCGCGTGTTGTTCTCGGGTTATGTGTATGTGCATGCGTCGTTGGAGAACGGTGTTGAGAGTTTCTTGCAGAACACGAGCAATGTGATTGATTTTTTGCGTTCTCGCGAGGGCAAGAAGCAGCCTGTTGTGGTGCCGGAGTCTCAAATCCGCGATATGCTGGGTGAGGCTACGCGTCGCGAAGAGGAAAATGCCGATTTGTATAACGACTTCATGGTCGGCGAGAGCGTCAAGGTCAATTACGGCCCCTTCAGCGGGTTCATCGGTGAAATCCAAGAGGTGAACCGCGAGAAACACGAGTTGACGGTGATGGTTAAGGTGTTTGGCCGTGCCACCCCGTTAAAGTTGGATAATTCGCAAGTAGACCGCGAGTAGCGGACAGTTTGTGATGAGGGTTATCGTCAACAGTGGCGAAGTGATGTTACGCGCTTCGTTGCGGTTGTGGTGCGCTTGATTGTGAGTTGTAATGCTGCTTGAGGTAGTTTATTAACCTAATAAACGCAATTTAAATTTTTTAAGAAATGGCTAAAGAAATTGCCGGACAGATCAAATTGCAGATTAAGGGTGGCGCAGCCAATCCCTCGCCCCCTGTAGGTCCTGCGTTGGGCTCCAAGGGTATTAACATCATGGAGTTCTGCAAGCAATTCAACGCCCGCACACAGGCAAATGCCGGTAAGGTGTTGCCCGTTGTAATCACTTACTACACTGACAAGTCGTTCGACTTCATCGTGAAGACATCGCCGGTGCCCATTCAGTTGTTGGCAGCAGCCAAGGCAAGCAAGGGCAGTGGTGAGCCTAACCGCAAGAAGGTGGCGAGTGTGACGTGGGAGCAGGTGCGCGAGATTGCCGAGGATAAGATGCCGGACCTCAACTGTTTCACGTTGGCAAGTGCTATGCGCATGGTTGCAGGCACTGCGAGAAGCATGGGTATAACCGTTAAGGGTGACTTCCCCGAGAACATTTAAAAACTTCAATTATGGGTAAACTTACTAAAAATCAAAAGTTAGCGAGCGCTAAGATTGAAGCCGGGCGAGCATACACTCTTGCAGAGGCAGCGTCGTTGGTGAAGGAAATCACTTTCACCAAGTTTGATGCCTCGGTTGATATCGATGTTCGATTGGGTGTTGACCCTCGCAAGGCTAACCAGATGGTGCGTGGTGTTGTGTCATTGCCTCACGGAACGGGCAAGCAAGTTCGCGTGCTCGTGTTGTGTAACCCCGATGCCGAGGCTGCTGCCAAGGAAGCGGGTGCCGACTATGTGGGTCTTGACGAATATATTGATAAGATCAAGGGCGGTTGGACCGACGTTGATGTGATTATCACCCAGCCCGCTATCATGGGCAAGTTGGGTCCTTTGGGTCGCATTCTCGGTCCTCGTGGTTTGATGCCTAATCCCAAGAGCGGTACTGTTACGCCCGATGTGGCGAAGGCTGTTCGCGAGGTGAAGCAAGGTAAGATTGACTTCAAGGTTGACAAGGGTGGTATCGTCCACTCGTCGGTCGGCAAGGTGTCGTTCTCGCCGGTGCAGTTAATGGAGAATGCACGCGCGTTCGTCCAAATGCTGGTTAAACTCAAACCCGCCGCCGCCAAGGGAACCTATATCAAGAGCATCTATCTGTCGAGTACAATGAGCAAGGGCATTAAGGTCGATGTCAAGTCGGTTGAAGCCTGAGCGTAGTCAAACAGTTAAAGCATTGTAACGATGAAGAAAGAAGATAAGGGTTTGCTGATTGACAAGATCAAAGAGATTTTGTCGCAGTACAGTGTCATTTATCTGGCGGACATCAATATGTTGGATGCCGAGCGTACGAGCGCATTCCGTCGCGAAGCGTTCAAGCAGGGCATCAAGGTGTACTGTGTGAAGAACACGTTGTTGCACAAGGCAATGGAGTTGAGCGATGAGGATTACTCGGGCTTGTATCCCGCACTTGTGGGTTCGACAGCGTTGTTGTTGAGCGACACGGGCAATGCTCCCGCCAAGTTGATCAAGGGTTTCCGCAAGAAGAAAGAGACTATCCCCACGTTCAAGGCTGCCTACGTTGAGCAGACCGTGTTCATGGGCGAGGAGAACCTCGAGGCACTTGTGGCACTCAAGAGCAAGAACGAACTCATCGCCGACATCGTGGCGTTGCTTCAATCGCCTGCCAAGAATGTGGTCAGCGCGTTGCAAAGTGGCGGCACCAAGTTGCATGGTGTTCTTGAAACTTTATCAAAGAAAGAAGACTAACAAACAAGAAACATTAACAATTTTAAACGAACAATACAATGGCAGATTTGAAAGCATTTGCAGAACAGTTAGTTAACCTTACAGTTAAGGAAGTTAACGAACTCGCACAGATCTTGAAGGACGAGTACGGCATCGAGCCCGCTGCTGCTGCAGTGGCTGTAGCAGCCGGTCCCGCTGCGGGCGCTGCTCCCGCCGAGGAGGAGAAGACATCGTTTGACGTGGTCTTGAAGGCCGCCGGCGCTCAGAAACTCCAAGTGATCAAGAAGGTGAAGGAACTCACCGGTCTTGGTTTGAAGGAGGCTAAGGATCTCGTTGACAAGGCTCCCGGTGTGGTGAAGGAGGCTTTGCCGAAGGCTGAGGCTGAGGGCATGAAGGCCGAACTCGAGTCACTCGGTGCTGAGATCGAACTGAAATAAGACACCTGTTTCCGCACAGGTGAAACTGTGTCGCCCGCACCGACACCCGCTACTGTAGTGGGGGCGTAAAGGCGACAGGTTAAAGCTCGGACGGGAGCGGCGTGAATGCGCCGTAGAATTCCCGTCCGAGATTTGACGCAAAATAGACCGTTTAAGTTTTATAGTTTGCCACACTTGTGACGGCGGTGTTATTAACGACTTGTTTTTGAGTAAATTAAGTCGTATTTTGGGGACGCGCGACGACTCTATCGGTTACCGGCTGCTCAACTTGCAGTCTTTGTCCCCTGTTACAATCGCTCATGGTTAATGCCCACTAACCGGGCAAAATTTAGATGGTCGCAGCCGTGACTTGTTGACCGTGTCATCAAAGGACGCGACGGCAGATGAAACTTGCACGGCTCTCAACGGACTCGCGCCCAGCGTGAGGACTAAAATCAACGACTTTGAATTCCTTTTATTACTCCATTTTCAATGTCTGTTAACCAACAACAAAGAGTAAATTTTGCACGTGTCAGGAATCCCTATCCCTATCCTGACTTTCTTGATGTGCAGTTGCAGTCGTTCCGCGACTTTTTCCAGTTGGACACTCCGACCGAGAAACGTCGCAACGAAGGTCTGTACAAGGTGTTTGCCGAGAACTTCCCGATTACCGACACCCGCAATAACTTTGTTCTCGAGTTCCTGGACTACTACATTGACCCGCCGCGTTACACGATAGACGAGTGCTTGGAGCGCGGGTTGACTTACAGTGTGCCCTTGAAGGCAAAACTGAAGTTGTATTGTACCGATCCGGATCACGAGGATTTTGCCACCGAGGTTCAAGACGTTTACCTCGGTCAGGTGCCGTACATGACTGATAAGGGCACGTTTGTGATCAATGGTGCCGAACGTGTTGTCGTGTCACAGTTGCATCGCTCGCCGGGCGTGTTCTTCGGTCAGAGTGTTCATGCCAATGGCACGAAGTTATATTCGGCTCGCATCATTCCTTTCCGCGGCTCGTGGATAGAGTTTGCCACGGACATCAACAACGTGATGTACGCCTATATCGACCGTAAGAAGAAATTACCGGTGACCACGTTGCTGCGTGCCATCGGCTTTGAGAGTGAGAATGACATCATCAAGGTGTTCGGTATCGCCGAGGAACTCAAAGTAACCAAGACAAACCTTAAGAAGGCGGTCGGTCGCAAGTTGGCGGCACGCTTGTTGCACTCGTGGAACGAGGACTACGTTGACGAGGACACCGGTGAGGTGATCTCAATCGAGCGTAGTGAGATTATCCTTGATCGCGACACAGCGATTACCGAGGAGAACATGCAAGACATTCTTGACAGCGGTTATCAGACAATCTTGTTGCAAAACGATGAGGTGAGCAGCAACGATTCTCAAATCATCTATAACACGCTCAAGAAAGACGACTGCATGAGCGAGAAGGCGGCAATTGTGTACATCTATCGCCAGTTGCGCAATGCCGAACCACCCGATGAGGCAAGTGCACGCGAAGTCATCAACAACCTGTTCTTCAGTGAAAAACGTTACGACTTGGGTGATGTGGGTCGTTTCCGCATCAACCGCAAGTTGGGTTTGACCACGAGTGAGGACGTGCGCGTGCTGACCAAGGAGGATATTATCGAAATCATTAAATATCTCATCGGCTTGATTAACAGCAAGACCGATGTGGACGACATTGATCACTTGAGCAATCGACGTGTGCGCACGGTCGGTGAGCAACTGTACAACCAGTTCGGAGTAGGTTTGGCACGCATGGCACGCACGATACGCGAGCGCATGAATGTGCGTGATAACGAGGTGTTCACCCCGATGGACTTGATTAATGCCAAGACGATTTCAAGCGTGATAAACACGTTCTTCGGCACCAACGCGTTGTCGCAGTTCATGGATCAGACCAATCCGCTTGCCGAGATTACCCACAAGCGCCGTATGTCGGCATTGGGTCCCGGCGGTTTGTCACGCGAGCGTGCCGGTTTTGAGGTGCGCGACGTGCACTACACTCACTACGGACGTTTGTGCCCGATTGAGACCCCCGAAGGTCCCAATATCGGTTTGATCTCGTCCTTGTGCGTGTATGCTAAGATTAATAAGTTGGGCTTTATCGAGACTCCTTACCGCAAGGTGGAGAATTCGGTTGTTGACTTGAACAACGACGATATTGTCTACCTTACTGCCGAGGCTGAGGAGGGCAAGATTATTGCTCAAGGCAGTGAGGCTCTCGACGAGCGAGGACACTTCCTGCACAAGCGAGTCAAGTCGCACCTTGATGCCGACTTCCCCGTTGTCGGTCCGGATAAGGTCGAATTGATGGACGTATCACCTCAACAGATTGCCTCTATCGCAGCCGCTTTAATTCCTTTCCTCGAGCACGACGATGCCAACCGCGCGTTGATGGGTGCAAACATGATGCGTCAGGCTGTTCCCTTGTTGCGCAGCGAGGCTCCGATTGTCGGTACCGGTATTGAGGCACGTTTGGCTTACGACAGTCGCACTCAAATTCAGGCTGAAGGTGACGGTGTGGTGGAATATGTCGATGCCGATGTGATTCGCATTCGCTACGATCGCACCGAGGAAGAGCAATTTGTCAATTTCGACGAGCCGGTGCGTGAATATCGTTTGCCCAAGTTCCGCAAGACTAACCAGAGCACGACGATTGACTTGCGTCCCGTTTGCGAGCGCGGTCAGCGTGTTAAAGCCGGTGATATTCTCACCGAGGGTTATTCCACTCAAAACGGAGAGTTGGCCCTCGGTCGTAACCTCAAGGTGGCCTATATGCCGTGGAAGGGTTACAACTATGAGGACGCTATCGTGCTCAACGAGCGCATGGTGCGTGAGGATATTCTCACCAGTGTCCATGTTGACGAGTACACTCTCGAAGTTCGCGAGACCAAGCGCGGTATGGAGGAGTTGACGAGTGACATTCCCAATGTGAGCGAAGATGCCACCAAGGATCTTGACGAGCGCGGTATCATTCGTGTCGGCGCACACGTCATTCCCGGCGACATTCTCATCGGTAAGATTACGCCTAAGGGCGAGAGTGATCCTACTCCCGAGGAGAAGTTGTTGCGTGCAATCTTCGGAGACAAGGCGGGCGATGTGAAAGACGCATCATTGAAAGCAAATCCGTCGCTCAAGGGCGTGATTATCGGCACTCGCTTGTACGCACGTGCTACACGCAAGCCCCGTCAACGTGGCGGTGACCCGTTGTTGCAACAACTCGACAGCGAGCATGAGGCCCGTCAAAACGAGTTGCGCGAATTGTTCCTCGACAAGTTGACCACGCTCACTGCCGGCAAGAAGAGCGAGGGAGTCCACGACTTCATGGACACCGAGTTGATTGCCAAGGGTGTTGCTTTCAAGCGTGAGGTATTTGCAGCAATTGAGGACTATGAGTCGGTAAACTTGAGCGATTGGACAACCGATGCTCATTGCAACGAACTCATTCGTGCTTGTGTGATGAACTACTTGCGCAAGAGCAAAGCGATGCTCGCCGAGTTGCGCCGTAAGAAAAACGACATCTCTGTCGGTGATGAATTACCCTCGGGTATCATTCAATTGGCTAAAGTCTACGTTGCCAAGAAGCGTAAAATCGGTGTCGGCGACAAGATGGCAGGTCGTCACGGTAACAAGGGTATCGTGTCGCGCGTTGTGCGTCAGGAAGACATGCCGTTCCTTGCCGACGGAACACCGGTTGACCTCGTTCTTAACCCCTTGGGCGTGCCCTCGCGCATGAACCTCGGTCAGGTGTTCGAGGCTGTCCTCGGTTGGGCGGGTCGCGAGTTAGACGTGAAGTTTGCAACGCCCATCTTTGACGGTGCAACACTTGACGACCTGAACGAGTGGACCGACAAGGCCGGTCTGCCGCGTGGCGGTCAAACCCAGTTGTACGATGGTGCGACAGGCGAACCGTTCGACCAGAAAGCAACAGTCGGTGTGACTTACTTCCTCAAGTTGGGTCACATGGTCGAAGACAAGATGCACGCACGCTCTATCGGTCCGTACTCTCTTATCACCCAACAGCCGTTGGGCGGTAAGGCGCAGTTCGGCGGTCAACGCTTCGGTGAGATGGAGGTGTGGGCACTCGAGGCATTCGGTGCCAGCCATGTGCTGCAAGAGATCTTGACCATCAAGAGCGATGATGTGGTGGGTCGCAGCAAGGCTTACGAGGCAATAGTGAAGGGCGATCCCATGCCCGAGCCTAACATCCCCGAGTCGCTCAACGTGTTGCTGCATGAGTTGCGTGGCTTGTGCTTGAGCGTGAAACTCGACTAACGTGAACACAACGTGTTTTTCAATATATAAACAATCATGGCATATAGAAAAGACACTAAAATAAAGACCAACTTCTCGCGCATCTCAATCGCTCTGGCTTCTCCCGACGAAATTCTGGAGAATAGTTACGGTGAGGTGCTCAAACCCGAGACGATTAACTATCGCACTTACAAACCCGAGCGCGACGGCTTGTTCTGCGAGCGCATCTTCGGTCCGGCTAAGGACTATGAATGCAACTGCGGTAAGTACAAGCGCATTCGCTACAAGGGTATCGTGTGTGACCATTGCGGTGTTGAGGTGACCGAGAAGAAGGTGCGTCGTGAGCGTAGCGGTCACATCTCGCTCATGGTGCCCGTGGCTCACATCTGGTACTTCCGTTCGTTGCCCAATAAGATAGGTTACCTGTTGGGCTTGCCCACCAAGACTCTCGACATGGTGATTTACTACGAGCGTTATCTCGTGATAAACCCCGGTCGCATTGCGCGCAAGGATCGCAAGGAAAAGAACGACAACAACGAGTTCATGCTTTTACCCGCCGATGCCGACCTCAGTCAAGAGCCCGGTTTGCTCAAGCGCGGCGATGTACTCAATGAAGATGAATTCTTGAAAATCATGGAGTTGTTGCCTCGCGAGAATAGCCAATTGGAGAATAACGACCCGTCGAAGTTCGTTGCCAAGATGGGTGCCGAGGCTCTGCTTGATTTGCTCACCGACCTCGACCTTGACAGTCTTGCCAACTCGTTGCGCGCCAGTGCCGATAACGAGAATTCACAACAACGCAAGACCGAGGCTCTCAAGCGCTTGCAAGTGGTAGAGAGTTTCCGTGCCAGCAAGGGCATCAACAGGCCCGAGTGGATGATACTCAAGGTCTTGCCGGTTATTCCGCCGGAGTTGCGTCCTCTTATTCCGCTTGACGGTGGTCGTTTCGCAACAAGCGATGTGAACGACTTGTATCGTCGCGTGATAATTCGCAACAACCGCCTGAAACGGCTCATCGAGATTAATGCCCCCGAGGTTATTTTGCGTAACGAAAAGCGTATGCTTCAAGAGGCTGTTGACTCGCTGTTGGACAACTCGCGCAAGTCGAGTGCGGTCAAGAGCGATGCTAACCGCCCGCTCAAGTCGTTAAGCGACAGCCTTAAGGGTAAGCAAGGTCGTTTCCGTCAAAACTTGCTCGGTAAACGTGTTGATTACTCTGCACGCTCGGTAATCGTGGTCGGTCCCGAGTTGAACATGGGCGAGTGTGGTATTCCCAAGGATATGGCTGCCGAACTCTACAAGCCTTTCGTTATCCGCAAACTCATCGAGCGCGGTATCGTCAAGACAGTGAAGAGTGCCAAGAAAATCGTGGATCGCAAGGAACCTGTCGTGTGGGATATTCTCGAGAATGTGATGCGAGGTCACCCCGTGTTGCTTAACCGTGCTCCGACATTGCACCGTCTCGGTATCCAGGCGTTCCAACCCAAGTTGATCGAGGGTAAGGCAATTCAACTTCACCCATTGGCATGTACGGCATTCAATGCCGACTTTGATGGCGACCAGATGGCAGTGCACTTGCCGTTGGGAAACGAGGCTATCGTGGAGGCACAACTGCTCATGCTCGAACCCCACAACATTCTCAACCCCGCCAATGGCGCCCCCATCACCGTGCCGTCGCAGGACATGGTGCTCGGTTTGTACTACATCACCAAGTTGCGTCCCGGTGCAAAGGGCGAGGGACTTGTGTTCTACGGTGCCGAAGAGGCTCTCGTGGCGTACAATGAGGGCAAGGTGGACATGCACGCTATCATCAGCGTGATGGCTCCGGTGCTGAACGAGCAGGGCGAACTTGAAGAGCAACTGGTCAAGGAAACCAGTGTCGGTCGTATCATGTTCAATGAGGTCGTGCCGACGGCTATGGGGTATATCAATGAGTTGATTGCCAAGAAGTCTCTTCGCGAGATTATCACGCGAGTAATCAGCCGTTGTGGTGTGCCTCGCTCCGCCAAGTTCCTCGATGACGTGAAGAACATGGGTTACTACATGGCATTCAAGGGCGGTTTGTCGTTTAACCTCAACGACGTGCTCGTGCCTGATGAAAAGGCGGCTCTTGTTGCCGAGGGTGACGAGCAGGTGGCACAGATTACCATGGATTATAACATGGGTCTTATTACCAACAACGAGCGTTACAACAAGGTTATCGACGTGTGGACTAAGATCAATGAACGCTTGACCAAGATTGTGATATCCAAACTTACCGAGGATCGTCAAGGCTTTAACTCGGTGTTCATGATGCTTGACTCGGGTGCTCGCGGTTCAAAGGACCAAATTCGTCAGTTGAGCGGTATGCGTGGTTTGATGGCTAAACCGCAGAAGAGTGGTGTTGAGGGTGGACATCAAATTATTGAAAACCCCATTTTGACCAACTTCAAGGAAGGTTTGTCGGTGCTCGAATACTTCATTTCGACTCACGGTGCCCGTAAGGGTCTTGCCGACACGGCGTTGAAGACGGCTGATGCCGGTTACTTGACTCGCCGTCTCGTCGATGTTGCTCACGACGTGGTTATCACCGAGGAGGATTGTGGTACATTGCGCGGTCTCGTTTGCCGTGAGGTTCGTAATAACGAGGACGTGAAAGCGACCTTGGGCGAGCGCATCGTAGGACGTGTTTCGGTACACGACGTTGTCGACCCGCTTACCAACGAGGTTATCGTGCCTGCCGGTGAGGAAATTACCGATGAAGCGGCTGAGCGCATTGAACAATCGCCCATCGAAAGTGTTGAAATTCGCAGCGTGCTCACCTGTGAGGCTAAGCACGGCGTGTGCGCCAAGTGCTATGGTCGCAACTTGTCGAGCCACCGCATGGTGCAACGCGGTGAAGCAGTCGGTGTGATTGCCGCCCAGTCTATCGGTGAGCCGGGTACACAGTTGACCCTGCGTACCTTCCACATCGGTGGTGTGGCAAGCAACATCGCCAGTGTCGCCGACTTCAAGAGCAAGTATCATGGTGTTCTGCACTTTGAGGAGTTGCGTTCGGTGACCAACAAGGACGGTCGCGAGGTCGTTACAGGTCGCTTGTGCGAGTTGCAAGTTCTTGACCCGACAACTCACATGGTGCTCACCACGACACCTATTGCCTACGGTTCAACATTGTACAAGGGTGAGGGTGACACTGTGGCACCTAAGGACGTTATCG
Organism: uncultured Porphyromonadaceae bacterium; assembly: GCA_937901905.1. Lineage (GTDB taxonomy): Bacteria > Bacteroidota > Bacteroidia > Bacteroidales > Muribaculaceae > Sodaliphilus. The sequence goes on from CALDIF010000020.1 coordinate 11,810, forward strand.
CCGAGTGGGACCCCTTCAATGCCGTTATCGTGACCGAAACCGACGGTACTCTCACCTTCAACAATTTGATTGAGGGCATCACCTATCGTGAAGAAACCGATGATACATCGGGTAACAGCGAAAAGATCGTGATTGAAACTCGTGATCACAATCGCATTCCCGAGGCTCAGATTACCGATGCCAACGGTGAGATCATCAAGACTTACTCGTTGCCGGTGGGTGCCCACTTGATTGTAGAGGACGGTGAGCAGTTGCACGCCGGCGACGTGTTTATCAAGATACCGCGTACGAGTGCGGGCGGTGCCGGTGATATTACCGGTGGTCTGCCACGTGTGACCGAGTTGTTCGAGGCTCGCAACCCGTCCAATCCGGCCGTGGTGAGCGAGATTGACGGTGAGGTGACATTCGGTCGCATCAAGCGTGGCCATCGCGAGATTATCATTACAAGTCGCACCGGCGAACAGAAGAAGTATCTTGTGCCGCTATCAAAGCAGATTTTGGTTCAAGAGAACGACTTTGTGCGTGCCGGAACTCCCCTCAGCGACGGTGCCATCACGCCTGCCGACATCTTGCGCATCAAGGGTCCGACGGCTGTGCAGGACTATATCGTCAACGAGGTGCAAGACGTGTATCGCTCACAGGGTGTGAAGATTAACGACAAGCACTTTGAGGTAATCGTGCGTCAAATGATGCGCAAGGTCAATATTATTGATCCGGGCGACACTCGTTTCCTCGAGTCGCAAGTTGTTGACAAGCGTGAGTTCCTTGATGAGAACGATCGCATTTGGGGCAAGAAGGTCGTTATTAACCCGGGTGACAGCACCGATGTTCAAGCGGGTCAAATCATCACAGCACGTCGCTTGCGTGACATCAACGCTCCGTTGAAGCGTCACGACATGCGTTTGGTGGTGGTGCGCGATGCTGTGCCGGCAACAGCCGAACAGGTATTGCAAGGTATCACTCGTGCAGCGTTGCAGACGTCAAGTTTTATCAGTGCGGCATCGTTCCAGGAGACCACCAAGGTGCTCAATGAGGCGGCCATTAACGGTAAGGTTGACTACTTGTTGGGCATGAAGGAGAATGTGATTTGCGGTCACTTAATCCCTGCCGGAACCGGCTTGCGCGACTATCAGTCGATACTCGTCGGTAACCGTACCGACCCCGATTTCAACGAGGCAATGTTTGAACCTCACAGCGATGATGAGTAAACCATGTCGTTGACATTTTAACACAAGAGAGGGAACTTCACGACGAAGTTCCCTCTCTTGTGTTAAACACTTTACGGACGGATGCGTTGCGTCCTGACTCTCGCTTGTCAACTGTCACGATTGTCGCTTGAGTTCAAGCACCCACTTGCCATCGGTTCGCATCAATTTCATTCGGTTGCCGTCGATGATTACTCGCCATGTCGTGACCGTTGTTCCATCGGTGCAATATACGTCGGCATACGGCAAACTGTTGTTGACCATTCCATCGAATTGTCGAATTTGTTCCGGGTCAATGTGAAGAGTTAAGATGCCGTCGCTGTCTTGCCAGTTTCCGTAGGCGGCAATGGCAGTGTGCGGGTCGGCAAACTCGGCATGACGTATGCACACTGTTCGGCTTTGAAACTGCATGAAGTCGGTTGGTATATCTTCGGTATGGGCTTGTTGTGACTCGTCATTCGCATGATACCAGCGGTCAATAAGCCACGAGCCGAAGTACGGACCGATGTCTCCGTTGTTGTGAGTGCACCCGACAAGCGAGAGCATGAGCAGTGATAGTGTGAACAAGTGTTGTTTCATCTTTTGTGTCGCTTGAAGTCTAAACAACCACTATAGGAAACGGTTATCAGTGCGCCAAAGCGATTGCCTATCAGTGTGCCTCGGTCCATTGCCGCTTGTGCGCGTGCCGTGATGTTGGAGAGCCATGACGGTTTATAGGTTGTCTCGAGCAAGAACGACGTGTCATGTGCTCTGTTGCCACGCGGAACACTATATGTCCCCCACGAATTGCGATAGCCACCCAAGACCCTATATCCCCACTCGCTGTTAATGTGCCCCTCAACGGCAAGGTGGAAACCTCTAATGCGGTTATCATTAAAACGCACGACACCGCTCGTGTTCCATATGGGCGAAACAAGCATCGGCGTGCCTATTGACATGCCGGCAGTGTGGTATCCGTTGTAGCAGTAGTTATTATAGTAGTCGTCGGAACCTGTGGCCTCGTGGGTGATGAAAGTGTCCGGGTGATCCTTAGGTGCCCAGTGAACGGGACCGCTCTGGTTGACCGTGGTCAAATATTCCACCACGACATTGCTCACGATAGCGTCTGACTTGCCTATGTATTCAAGTCCGTACAGTCCGTCCCAACCGTTGAGTTTGCCCATACCTGAAGCGTCTTCGAACGGGTTTTGGTGATAGGCACGCATCGTATGACCGTTTTTTATGTGCCAGTCAATGGCGATGTCAATGCTGCCCACATGATTTCCCTCGTAGTAGTGGTCTCCTGTGGCATTGCCTCCGCTACTCGGAATAATGCTGTGTAAATAGGCTGAAAAATCCGACTTTATCTTTGTTTGTGATATGATATCACCTCTCGTGTCGCGAGTGGTGGTTGTGCCTCCGAACTGACAGGCTGTTTGTATGCCGAGTGTCACCATGACGGGTCGTGACGGATTACTTCGCAAGAACAATGATTTGTGAGCGAGCCGGTAACCGGTCGTGATTGATGAGCCGGCAAGGGCGGTGTGATGCTTTATCCAACTGTCATCGGTGTTGTAAAAGAAACCGAGATTTAAAAATACTTGTACCCAACCGGCTGTGTAGGGAATAGTGCGATACCTGTCAAACGCCAATTCAATGCCCGGCAAGGGGTGGGCATTATTCCCTCGTGTGAGGTCGCCACTGCTGTTGTTGCCCGTGAAAACCGACTTTTGCTCACGTTGTCCCAACGTGAGCGTCATACAACGATAACGCCCCGTCAAATAAGCCTGTTGTATCCATGCCGCTGCCGGCCTCTCGTGTTGTCGTGTTAGAGACGTTGTGCCTGCATGATCAGTGGCTGTGGTCGTGTAGAACCAATTACTGCGCGTCGCACCTCCCCATATCTCAACTCCGGCACCCCATGTGAGGCGCGCCGTTGTGTCGGTGGCGACGTGCGCTTCAACACCTGCCAATGTCATGGCTCCGGCAGTGAACTTGCCACCGGTGTTCGACTGAATGTAATACGGTGCAAGACGACTGTCACTCAAGCCGGCTGCCAACGAGAAATTATAGTCGATAACCGGTTGTGCGACAGCACTTGTCGTGAACAGTAGGAATAATGCTAATGTGTTGTGTCGGGGCATCTGTCGTTTGCCAACGAGGGCGAGCGGTTGTGACCGATCGCCCTCGTGTTTAAAGTGAGAATGTCAAGAGGTCAATTACTTGGTCTCGGCAAGAATGTAGCAAATAGCAACACGGTTCCAGTCGGGCTCGCTGAACATGTCGCCCACACCGAGACCTTGTGCATCAATGCGATTTGCGTTAATCTTATACTTGTTCACAAGCAGACTCTTAACAGCCTCGGCACGCTGACGTGCAAGACGCTCGTTAATCTCGGCGCTGCCTTCGGGCGATGCATAACCGCGAATGCTCACAGTAGCGTCCTTGTGGTTTTTCAAGAATGTTGCGACGCGCTCCACGTTGGGCATTTGAGCGGCAGTGACGTTGCTCTTGCCTTGTGCGAAGAAGACGTTGGTTTCGAGAGATTCCTTGCTATTGTCAACAGTGACGGTCTTGGGACCGGCATTGCGGCATTCGTCAAGTTCGCTTTGGAGACGTGCAATAGTGCCGTTAGCGGCATCAAGGTCACCGCGAGCCTTAGCCAGGAGACGACCGCTCTCGTTGCCGAGTTCCTCCAGTGCACCACGCAACTGATTTACGCGCTCGTTGAGGGCATCGTACTCAGCCTGCGACACACCGCGGTCAACCAACTTGAAGTGGTGGGTGCCGTTGCTGTTCTTGAAGTGATAGGTCAAACCGAATTGCAAGTCGGCTGCTGCGTGGTTTGCATTGAAACGGCTGTGATTGCTATGGCTTAACTTGCGGTCAATGTTATTGGCATCACCGTTCATGTCCCACACGATGCCGGGCTTGAAAGAAAGAGTGAACTGCTTGGCACTGCCGAAGTTGTAGTTGAAGTTCAACCCGACACGGGTGTACCAGGAATTCTCATCGGGCACCCAAAGAGCGGCATGTTTGAAACCGTGCCACCAACCGGCACCCATCAAAGCCTCGATCTCGAAGGCTTTGGGCGCACCCTTGTAGCCACCGAACACGTTCATCAAGTTGACGGTACCGAAAGCACCGACGTACTGGTGATCAAGCCAGTTGGGACTGTGAGCGGCCCACACCGAGCCGGGCTTGTCCCAACTGCTGGTGTTCACTGTCCACTCGCCTTCAACGCCGAGACCGAACACCGGAGTGAGTTGCTTGCGCAACTCAACGCCGAATACGCCACGAGCATTGGGCCAGAAGCGATAACCCTGCAACGGAGAGGTCATACCGCCCTTAAGAGTAATCGAGATGTTGTCAAGAGCCTTGCTGCCCTCAACAGTGGCTTGAGCCATGGCTGTAGCACCCATTGTGAGTGCCAATACCATAATCGCGAATTTCTTCATAATTTCATAATAGTGATTGTTGTTAATAGAGAAATTGAAATATTTTCTGCAAATTTACTAAAAATAAATTACTTGTGAGGTGGAGAATATATATTTTTTTTAGCAATAGTTCGTTTTTGTTCAATAAAATTAGTAATTTTGCACATTCGAGAGAGTAGTAGGCATTGCATGTCGTGTGCGTGCCGTTGTTTCCCGACCCGATTGATTTTTTACCTTTATATTATTCAGTACAATGAAAAAAACATTATTAATGCTCGCAGCCGGCATCGCTGTGCTTTTGGGTACAAGTGCTTGTGGAGGCGGTAGTGACGAGCCCACCGAGCCTGCAACTGCCACTTATATTGTGAACCTCTCACCCGACGCGCTGAGTGCCGGCACCTACATCGTTTACTATAAGGACGCCAATAACACGACCAAGTTTGAAGTTATCTCCACTTCGTCATGGAGCAAGACGGTGAGTAGCACCCGTTTCCCCGCGATGTTCGGTTTTAAGATCAAGGCTTCGCCCGAGAATGAAACCGCGTTGACCAAGGACAGTTATGACTTGTCGGTCGTGGGCACAATTAAGATGACGCGCGGTGCTGCAAGCGTTACCAATGCTCCGTTGAACTACAGTGCAACGGTAGAGAAACACAATGTTGAGCGAGCAATCGAGTCAAATATCAACAACGCTGTTGTGGCCTACAATTTCAGTGCCGACGGCAATGCCACTGTTAACAATAAAATGTCGTTTGATTGATGAGTCGGTGAATAAAAATCGGTGCCATTGCAGGTGCCAACCGCAAGAAACAGGGGGCGTCATGAATTCGTGACACCCCCTGTTTCTTGCGGTTATTCTCGTATGTTCGCCCATTAGGTATATTACCTCGGCGAGCCAAAGGCGACGCTGTGGGCGCGCTTAGTGACGAAGTCTTTTCATTATCGGAGCCAAGAGCCCTTCGCGAGTTGCAGCAAAGGCGGCAAAGGCAAGTGTCAGTGTCGTGCCGAGCGAGATGCGTATCCATGACGACCACGACTGCGGCATGTTTAAAATGAGGGCGAGTGCGGCACCTGCCGTCGCACCGTAGAGCAACAGTCTGCCGACAGGCATTTTCAGGTGCCCCTTGGCTGTACCGATAGCGTAACTGAGCACCATTGCCACCCCCCAACTGACCACGCATGCCCACGCGCAAGCATAATAACTGTAGCGTGGAACGAACATATAGTTGATGATGGCTATCAGTGCCAGAGCGACCAGTGAGAACAATGCGCCCCAATAGGGGTTTTCGGCATCTTTCTTGTACCAGAAACTGAAGTTGAAAAAGATGGCATAGAAAATATCGGCGAGCATCACAATCCAAATCACTCCGATGCCCTCCCAATAACCGGGTGCTATAAATCGACGCAGCACGTCCATCCATGACATGATGCCGAGAAAGAACACCAGTAGCAGCGCCACAAAGGCTGTAGTGCCCTTAGCGAGGAATTGAGGGTCTTCCTTATCGCCGTTCTTGCCGTTGCCGAACACCAGCGGTTCCAACGCGAGGCGATAGGCAGTAGTGGCAAGGGTCATGAAAGAGGCTATTTTCACGCATGCTCCGTAAATGCCCAACTGAGCCGTGCCGTCATCGCCGGCATATAACTTAGGGAAGAAAATTTTATCGAACGACAACGTCATCTGTCCGCCCAGAGCGACAAGCAGCATTGGGAAAGTGTAGAATAACATCTTGCGCAACAACGGTCGGTTGACCTTGCCACCGTGGGGGAGAAAGTCTCGCCACATGGCAATGCTGACTATAGAGGTGCAAGCGAGATTGCTGTAGAATGCTTGTGCGGCTGTGGGTGTCATGTCACCCATGGAGGGAAAATGTGTTGCCATGTATGGTAACACAATGTAAAATACCGTGTTGAGAATTACACTCATGAAAATATACATCAACTTGAAACCGGCATACCGCCACGAACGCTTCATTTGGCGCATACGGGTGAAAGCAATAGCCTGCAACGCGTCCATCGCCGTGACAATCGACATATATAACACGTAGTCGTGATGGTCACCGTAACCCATCAAGGGAGCCACCCGGTCAATAGTGACGAACATGAGGGAAAGAAAAATGACGCACAAGGTACCCACTATCGCCAACGCTGTTGCAAACACGTCATTAGGGTTCCACTCTTTCTTGTTGACAAAGTTGAAGTAAGTCGTTTCCATGCCACACACCAAAACGAGCAATACCACTCCCGTGTAGGCGTAGATATTGGTGATGATGCCGTATTCGCCACCGGCAACATCTAAGCCGAATGTGTGTATCGGTACAAGCAGGTAACTGATAAAGCGACCCAACACATTGCTCACTCCGTAGACCAGTGAGTCGCTTGCCAAGGTTTTTAAATTAGCCATTGCGGTACATGAATATATGTAAATCCGATAACCGGGTAATCGTTCACGGCACGATGTGATTAACAGTAAACAACCGTAAGTGGGGGAAATGTTTCACAAAATTAATAAAAATCGTTGAATTTGTTTAACTTTGTGGCACGAAATTTGCTAAAGTACAAGTGTAAGTGAAATTTAAAAACGTGGAACCATGACAGACAGTAGTGCCGAGCGAAAACTCGATAATATCTCAGAGCAAGTGAGTGCATTGCAATCTTCGCAGGCAACTGCGATAGTCGGTGCCGATGTGCGCGACCGATTAGGTGTGTTGTCGCGCCGATTGGGCGAGTATCGCAACGGCTCCTTTATTGTGCTTGTTGTAGGCGCAGTAAAAAGCGGCAAGAGCACACTTGTCAACTTGTTGTCACATTGCTATGTGAGCCCTACCGACAAATTGGAATGTACGGTGCGACCCTCAATTGTGAGCGGTGGAGTGAGGGAGAGCGAGCAGTCAATATCGGTTTATCGCTCGCGAACCCAAGGTAATCAATCGAGCGACCTCGATCTTGTTATTGACGGTTTGCGTGGACTCGTCGGCAGTGATGAGGTCGATGCGACTCTTGATAGAACGGTATTTCCCCTCAGTGCCGATAATATTGATCGTGTTGTGTTTCCCACTTTTAATCGTGTTGATGACACGCTCATTACAGCGATCACGGTTGCCGACAGTCCGTTACTCTCGGTTGAAGAGGGTAGGAGTGGTCAAGTGTTCCTCGTTGACATGCCCGGCTTCGACGGCAGTAATACCAATTACATTGATGACTCGCGCTACGACGCGATGAGTCGCAGGGTTGACCTGATATTGTTTGTGCACAGTAGTGTGAGCGCATTTAACGTGACGGCGTCTCAATACCTTGACAGCCTGCGTGAACACAACGGAGGAGCACCTGTTGTGTTGGTTCACAATGTCTTCGACAGTATGCATTGGCGCGACGGTGACAGCCTTGCGGCAGATGTCGAACGACAATTAGCGGTCGAAATGGACGAAATAGCACGTAAGGGCTTTAACATCAAGCGCGAACATTGTTATGCCATTGATTTGGGCATGGTGAGCGACTATGTGTCGGGAAACTATCGCGCGGACTGCAAGGAGCGTTTGGAGGCCGAAGCGACGCGTTTCGCCACCGCCGAAGTCGCATTGCGCGACATGATAACAAGCAACATCAGCGACATGAGAGTGACACGTTGTTTGAAACGCTCACAATTAATGCGCGATCACTTGGTGACCTCGCTCGATGCCGAGGTCGTCGCGCTCGAGACACAGTTGGAACAGCGACGCAAGGTGGACGCACAATTGGCGACACTACGCGTCGACTGTGCGATGCCTCCCCTTGAGGTAACCAAACTCACAATTGATGCGCGCGATGTTGCCCTTCAAGCAATCAGTGTTATTGATGTCGCTATTTCCGGTTGCTCTCAAAGCATGAATCGCTCATCAAGTGTGGCATGGCTCGAACGTTTGGCAAGCGAATATTTTGAATTACTCAATCATGATGTCAGTGCTCGTGTACTATCGTGGTACAAGCAGCGTGTCGCAGAGTATGTCGCCGGATTATCGTCTGCCGCCGGACCGGTGCTGCCCGTGCCGGTACTCGTGTCGCAACCTGTCTCGTTATTGAAATCATTTTTACCCGACGGTGTTGAGCAATTCGTGCCGGCACAATCGATGGTGGATAAAATTTTGCACCGCAATTTCAATGCCGATGCCTTGTGTGACATGGCTCGAGCGTTGCGTGCCCACTTGCTCGTGGAGAGTCGTTTCAACCTGCGTGTGGCTGCTGCCGTCGAGACGTTGGCAACCACCTATGTCGACATGCTTGAGCAGCATTACAATGCGGCTCAAGCCACGCTTGCAACAAGCGACGTTGCCGACCGCCATGAAGCATTAATAACACTGCGTAACAACTTGCAAGATATTCTTTTTACATGAAACGTAACCTAATCATCATAGCCGCTGTTTTTATCGGTGTCATCGTGCTCATCTTGTTGGGCAACGTCATCACGATAGGTGAGAAGTTGAGTCAGTTGACACGAGTGTGGTGGGTCGAATGGCTTTTTTACGGTGTGTTGTTCGTTATAGGGTTGTGGCTGGTTATTGTTCCTATGATACGATTGCACGCGACACCCGAGTTCCCCACGTTGTCAATCGCCGATAATGCCACAGGCGACCTGACCCCGCAAGCACGTGCTGACTTGATTGAGTTGGGACACAGGCTTGCCGATAACTGTAATCACTTGCCGGCGCGAGAGCGTCGGGCTTACGGTGCCGAACTGCGCCGTCGCGTGGATAGATATATTGATGATGCCGACTTGCGTAGCGCGGTGCGGGACGAACTCAGCAAACGTCTTGAATTGGTTAAGAACCATGTACACGAATGGGGTAAGACGGTGTTCATGATAACGGCATTGTCCCAAAACAGCAAGATAGACGCGATCACGACTATGGTGGTTAATATGCGCATGATAAGCGATGTAATCAAGTGCTCGGGTTTCCGTCCGAGCCACCGTCAGTTGTTCAAGCAGTATGTGCGCATTCTTGCCACTGCCTTATTCAGTTACTATCTGCAGGGTGCCGTTGACGGTGCGATAGATGACATTGACATCGACTTCGGCGACGGAGCCGTTGATGTCGCGTCGACAGCCGATGGCATGAGCGAAGCCGAGTTTGTCAATTCGATACCGGGAATACACATCGCGGGCATCATACCATCGTCGTTGCTCGACGGCGCAATTAACACGCTGCTCACATTGCGAATCGGTTACGTTACTCGCAGTTATCTTGAGCACGGCAGTGCGGCACTCGCCGGTAAGGCGGGAATGGGAGTGCGTCGCAGGGCCATGATTGATGCGTTGAAAGAAGTCGCTGTCATCGGTGCCGAGGCTACCAAGCAAGGCTTGTCAACAGCAGCCGGCAAGATAGCCGATTTGGCAAAGTAACCGATTGGTGCCAATAAAAAATAAGAGAACGTCTCGCGACGGTCGCTTATTCTTAGGACTCCTTTCAGCCGATGTCGGCAAAGGGAAAAAGTATGTCGTTAGCGTGGCATCGCCACTATATGTAAACTTGTTAATATTGTCAACACACGCCGATGCCACGGTAGAAAAATCCGGCTTGTTTGAGGTCGGTAGCATCAAGAATGTTGCGACCGTCGAAGACGGCATTGCCTCGCATGAGAGTGTGTAGTCTCACTAAGTTGGGTACCCTGAATTCCTTCCATTCGGTAGCGAGAATTAGAGCGTCGGCATCGCGAGCGGCCTCGTACTTGTCGTCGGCATAGCCTACCTTGTCACCCAGTCGTCGCCTGCACTCGTTCATGGCGATGGGGTCGTACACAGTGACCGTTGCACCCGCTTGTAGCAGCAAGTCAATCAGCACCAATGCCGGAGCCTCGCGCATGTCATCGGTCTCGGGTTTGAAAGCCAAGCCCCACATGGCAACATGCAAGCCCCGGAGATGTTCCTTGCCACCGTAATGGCTCACCATGTCATCATATAGAACGCGCTTTTGGTCATTGTTCACCTGCTCGACAGCCCGCAACACCCGCATGTCATAACCGTGCTCGGCAGCAGTGTGTATGAGTGCCTTAACGTCCTTGGGGAAACATGAACCGCCATAACCGATGCCCGGGTAGAGGAACTTATTGCCTATGCGCGTGTCACTGCCTATGCCTCGTCTTACCATGTTTACATCGGCACCGACGAGAGCACACAAGTTTGCAATGTCGTTCATGAAACTGATGCGTGTCGCCAACATGGAGTTGGCTGCATACTTGATCATCTCGGCACTGGCGATGTCGGTAAAGACGAGTCTGTCGTTCACCACCATGAACGGTTTGTAGAGTCGTTCCATTACGCGACGTGCCCGTTCGGAATCGACACCGACAACGATGCGGTCGGGAGTCATGAAGTCGCTCACTGCATCGCCTTCCTTGAGAAACTCGGGATTGCTTGCCATGTCAAAGTCCACGTCCACACCGCGAGCTGCAAGTTGAGCATTGATGACAGCGCGCACCTTCTCGCCGGTTCCGGGGGGAACGGTACTCTTGGTGACAACGACAACGTGACGGTTTATCATCGAACCGATTGTGCGAGCGACCTCGAGGACATAGCGCAAGTCGGCACTGCCGTCTTCATCGGGGGGGGTGCCTACAGCGATAAACACCACTTGCACGCGGTCAATCACTTCGGCAAGACTTGTGGTGAACGTCAATCTGCCACCGGCGTAGTTCTTCTTAACCAATTGCTCCAATCCCGGCTCATAAATGGGGATAATGCCGTTGCGCAAGTTTTCAACCTTGGTGGCATCAACGTCAACGCAGGTCACATTAATACCCATCTCGCTGAAGCACGTGCCGGTCACGAGCCCCACATATCCGGTTCCGACTATAGCGATGTTCATGATTGTGCGTCGTCCTTGTCGTTATAATAGTCGCTCGTGTATCCGTATCCGTAACCGCCGTATCCGTATCCGTAGCTTCCGTATCCGTAACCGCCGTAACCGTAGCGCTTCTTATCTATCTTGATGTCATTGATAAGCACGGTGAGATTGTTAATCTTGCCGTCGTTGACAATTTGCTCCAGTTCTTCGAAGTAACGCTTGTCAATCTTGTTGTCACGCACAATGTAAACGGTGAGGTCAACGTTGCGATTGATTATCGCCGCATCGGCAATGACTTGGTATGGCACCGTGTCAAGGATAACGTAGTCGTATTCTTTCTTGAGTTCGGCAATCAAGTGACGCAGGCGGCTTGATGAAAGCAGACCGGTGGGGTTGGGCGGAATCGAACCGACTTGAATAACATCCAAGTTCTCGTGCAATCCGCTATGAACAATAATCGACTTTATATCATCAATCTTGCCGGCAAGATAGGCACTCACTCCGTCGTGGTGACCGGTTAACCCGAGGTAATACGAGAAACGTCCTTTGCGCAAGTCAAGGTCTATCGCAATAACACGCTTGCCATCGTGAGCGCAAGCGAGCGCGAGGTTGATTGCCACGAAACTCTTGCCCTCGCCACTCATGGTGCTTGTGAACTGTATTACGGTGCCTTCAAAGTTGCGCTTGTCAATCAAGTACATTAAGTTACTGCGCACAATGCGGAACGCCTCGCTCAAGTTGTCCCTGCCGTTCTCGGTGACGACAATCTCCTTGTCGATATTCTTCCCTTTCTTCGACGGCAACTCGCCCAAAACGGGTAAAGAGCACACTTCTTCGATGTCACGGCGAGTGTGTACCATCGTGTCAAGCGAGTAGTACCAGAAGATACCGTATAATATGCCTGCAGGAATGAGTAGACCGGCGAGCAAACCGATGAGCATGTTGCGTTGGGGCATGGGGTAAATGGGTGTCGAACTTGCGCTCGCACTCTCAATGACCTTGGCGTTAGGCTCGGTTATGGCAAGTTGCAGGGCATTCTCCTCGCGCTTATTGAGCAAGTAAAGGTAGAGTTGCTCCTTAATCTTCTGTTGACGAGTGACCTCGGTAATCGCTTTCTCCTGGCTGGGAACTGCAATCATGCTACCGGTTGCCACACGGGCTTGGCTGCGAGCCTGCCCTTGACGCATCACGAGGGTGTTAATGTAGTTGTTCAATCCCTGCATTATACTTGCCTTGATGGAATTGAGCGTGTTGTTCAATTCCACCATCACCGGGTTCTCGGCACTGCTGGTGCCGGCAATCTTTTGGTATTTGAGCATTTGCTCGTTGTATTGTGCAATTTGCTCTTCAATGCCTGTGTTGGCAATACCGGTGTTGCTGGGAATCAGTTGATGCCCTTTCATTGACGAGAGGTGGTCGCGAATGAAAGTGGCGAGACTCAATTGCATGTCGACATCTGCCGAGCCCTCGGCATATCTCAACGAAGTCCCCGGATCGGCATATATGGCACTGTTGGCGGCACTCACCTTGAGGGCTGCCACCTGACTGTCGACACCGCTCAAGTCTTTAGAGAGGGCCTCAATGCGGTCTGCTATGAACGCCTCGGTGCTGCGTGCCACCATGTTCTTGTCGTTGATGGCATCTTGATTGTATGCGATGATGAGTTCGTCAAGTGCATCGCGACACATGTCGGCATTCTCTCCTGTCAGCACGAGGTTGGTCACATCGCTCGTTTTGTTGGCGAGAGCGACGCTGAGGTTTGCCACCATGCTGTGGGCAACAGCCCGGGTGGTGTTTACCTTGACGATGACCTTGAAGTCCTCATAGGTCGACTTGTCGGTCATGTGTGATGTCTTGGTGATGGTGACGGGACCGTGAGCCGTGTTGATTTTGTTGCCGAATTTGGCATGTTTCCACCCGCCTTCAACGCCCTCCTTGAAGTCGAACTCATCGCCACCCTTGGGGACAACAGTGAGCGTGAAGCCTGAGGTAATCTCGCGCAGCGGGACGACCTCGATGGGAGAACTGTTGTAAATGTTGACATCACGCAAGAACACATGACCGTAGTATTGCACATTGAGGTTGAGTGCCGTCACCACATTCTCCATGAGTTTGGTCGAACGCAACTTGAACATCTCGTTGGGCAAGTAGTTCATACCCGTCTTGATGCCCATGTCACTGAACGCCTGCGACTGTGTACCTTGGGCGCTATCTTTTGTCTTAATCAAGATTAACGCCGATGCCGAGTAACGTTTCGGTTGCGACTTGGTGTAGAGATAGGCAATCGTCCAACACGCGATAAGCGAGATGACGAACCAGTACCAATTTCTCATGCACGACTTGAAGAAAGCCGCTATTGGAAAAGTAGAGGTGCTTTTTTTCTTGGTGGTACGCACCGGGGTTTCTTCGATAACTTCCTGCATATAAAGTTGTTATATCTTGTATGAAATTGCTTTTTTCAGTTAAGTGCATTGCGGCGATGTCGCGCGCGCATAACGCGGTGCAAAGTTACAAAAAACAAAATTTGCACGCAAATTTAATTTTGTGTAACTTTGCCGATGATATGGAAGAAATCAAGTTGTCAAAACCATTGTTCAGCATTGTGACGGTGACGTGGAATGCGGCATCGGTCTTGCCGGTCACGATAACTTCTATAGCGACGCAGTCGTGCAATTCGTTCGAATGGCTCGTTATTGACGGTGAGTCAACCGATGGAACAGCGAACCTCGCACGCGATGCCGACATTACAACCGCTCGTGTCGTGAGTGAACCCGATAACGGCTTGTATGATGCCATGAACAAGGGCATACGGTTGGCTCGAGGTGAGTATCTTATTTTTCTCAATGCCGGTGATGCGTTTGCTTCACCTGATGTTCTCGCGCGGCTCGCGCGCTGCGCCACGTCACACCCCGATGTGATTTACGGGCAAACTCAATTGGTCGACGGCACCGGCACGGTGATAGGTCGGCGCCACTTGACGGCACCGAGTACACTTGATGCCGACAGTTTCAAGGACGGAATGGTGGTTTGTCACCAGGCATTTATTGCCAAGCGAACCCTCGTACCCACCTATGACCTCAGTTATCGTTTCAGTGCCGACTTTGATTGGTGTGTGCGCGTTTTAAAGAGTTCGGACTGCAATGTTTACGCCGGCGACCAACCTATTATCAGTTATTTGCAGCAAGGTTTGACGACTGCCAATGAGTACTCCTCGTTGTTGGAGCGATTTCATATTATGTGCCGGCACTATGGTGTGACAAGCACCGTGATGCGTCACATCGGTTTTATTCCTCGATTTCTCAAGCGGAAATTGGCTCATGCCCTTTGAGCAATAAAGAAGCAAGAACGTGCTGATGTTTGCGCTTCAATTTTAATACTAAACCCGATTTGTCGGGTATCATACCCGATGAGACTCTATTAAACACGACCTTCATGACAATTCAAGAAACAGTCAATTTACTTAATACGCGTGGACTTGCCGTCCTCGATGTTAAGGCGAGCATGATTCACGGTAATCAACCGGCAATCAGAGAGACTTACACAATCGTCTTATTGTGTACGGCAGGTGAGGCTTGGGCTGAGTACAACATGGAGCGCATCCACATTGTACCGCGTTCGCGAGTGTGTTTCGCGCAGTTGATTTTGTCGGATTATAATCGAGTGAGTCCCGACTTTGAGGCAAGGGTGGTTGTGATGAAAAACAGTTTGTCTCTCGAGGCAGCGGTCGACATCAACACCGATATGTTGTTAGCTGTTACTCATCAATCGGTTGAGCAGATTACCGATGACGATGATTGGGAAATGTTACTCGCGCTTGTCAATGTAATCAAGTGTTACTGTGAACTTGACGCGATGACTACCGATGCCGAGTTGTCGCTGTCATTGGTGCGCTCGTTACTGCTCGCGTTGAGTGGAGTTACCCTGCGAGCCAGCGACTCTCTCCGGTCAACGGTGTTTACTCATGGAGACAAATATTTCCGCCGGTTCGTGAGCGATGTGCTTGCCAATGTGCGCACACAACATGAGGTGAGTTTTTATGCCGCCCGATTGTGTATCACGCCCAAGTATTTGAGCAGCGTCTGTAAACTCAAGGGAAACCGCACTGCCAAGGATATTATCTCGGCGATATTGGTTGCCAAGTTGAAGCGTGAAATTATCACCTCGGGCAAGTCGTTGAAGGAAATTGCACTCGAGTACGGCTTTGCCGACCAATCCAGTTTGGGCAAGTTCTTCCGGAAAGAAGTGGGTGTGTCGCCGGCACTGTTCAAGCATGGTGCGACAAGCGAACAATCCGAACAAACCGAGCACCGATAACGTTTACATACACGTGCGTAGTGCCATCGCAAGTATCATGGCAATGAGCAGCACCGGCAAACAACCCGTCGCGCAGTTGATGTTAATCACTCGTGGTGGGTTGTCGTTCGTCGTGTTCTCGTCACTTTCAATGGGAAGGAAACCGTTAGGCAATCTTGTGTTGTGCGGAATGAGAATTTTGCGTGGTGCTCCTCCAACCTCAGGCCCCACTATACCATCGCGTTCCAATGTGTCGAGGATGTCGCAGGCTCTCTCGGGCGAGATGCCGAAACGAGCCACCAACATCATCGGTGTGATGGCATTACACAGTTTGATGAAGTTGACAACGTCGTGAAGTAGAGGATCGCGACCGTCGGGCTCTAGCCGACTCGGTACGACAGTGCTGTTATCATCGGTAAACGGCGGTGGTGTGGTGGCTCTTGTGTGCAAGTCATCGGCTTGCTCCTCGTCAGCGGGGATATAGGCATACTCTCCGATGATTTGTAGTGGCGAACCACAACCGACGCACGTGGTGCGATAGCCGTTGTCTATGAGTTGCTGTTCGCTATCTTGGACGGTAGTGCCACATGTGGGACACTTAATTGGCTTGCGTCTCATGGCAATTCCTCGTACTTGGCATCTATCACCTGTGTCGTCGGGGTCGTCGTGTTATCGTCGGTAGGAGCAGCATCGCTGACGATGTTGTCGCCGCTGATTTCCTCGTAATCGGCATACTTGCCCTGAGGCGTGTTATCACTGCGACGAGTGCCGTTCTGCATGTACGGCCCGTTGCCGTACATGCGTCTTGCTGCCTGCTGTGCCTCGTTCCATGTGCGACGTATGGCCCGATACCACAAGCCGATGCGTACCACTCCGGCAAGCATCAGCAATAGTATTACAACAAGTATAAATTTCAAGAAAGACATTAACTGAACTGAATTACTTGCAATTTACTGTTTTGTGAAGATTGCCAAGATAACATATAGGGTAATACCCACAGCCAAACCGGGCAATCCGCACACAACTACGGCAATAATCGTGCCAACGATGAGGGTACATTGCCGCCACACCTCGCCAATCGAGAAGTTGTGTATCTTGAGTGAGAACATTCTCAACGGCGAAATCATGAGCCACGACACGATGATGATGGTTACACAGTGAACCGCTAAGGGCAACGGATGACGCACGGCGAATGCCGTGTATCCTATCCAAAAAATCGCATTCGCCGGAATGGGCAAGCCCGTGAATGTGGTCGCCTGATTAGTGTCCACGTTGAAGCGTGCCAATCGCAACGCGCCACCCACCGCGATGAGAATGGCGACGAGGGCTATGTGCCCGGCATTTGCCGCCATTAAGTTATACATCAACAACGCGGGTGCGAGACCGAAACTCACCAAGTCGCACAACGAGTCCAGTTCCTTGCCGATAGCACTCACGGCTCCGATAGCGCGTGCCACGAGTCCGTCAAGGAAGTCGGCCACGGCAGCCGATGCGATGAGAATGTATGCCACTTGATAACCCGGCAGTCCCAAGCAAAGCGACTCGTTAAACTTGCCTGCGGCAATACATGCCATCGCTCCGCACACGAGGTTGATACAGGTGATGCTGTTGGGAATGTTATTCTTTATACACATACGGTAGTTAAAACGTTTTGTCAATAACTTGAAAGTAACGATGATAAGGGGGAACTTATCGCATCAAACGAGCCACTTGTGTCTCGCCACCCCATGTGCGGTCGCCTAATTTCACCATCAACTCGCTGTCGGTGGGCAAGAAGATGTCCACGCGGCTGCCGAACTTGATGAAACCGATGAAGTCGCTGATGCCTACGGTGTCGCCCGGCTCGACGTAGGTGACGATGCGGCGGGCAAGGGCTCCTGCAATTTGTCGCACGACAACACGGTCTCCACCGGGGGTTTTGATAACTATCGTCGACCGCTCATTGTCGGTGCTGCTCTTGGGTAAGTTAGCCGCCATGAAACGTCCGGAGTGGTGCTTGACGTAGGTGATTTCACCTGAAAGAGGCACCCAATTGGCATGGACATTGAAAGGACTCATGAACACCGATAACTGAATGGCATTGGCATGCAAAATCTCGTCCTCATACACCTCTTCAAGAGCAACTACACGACCGTCGACCGAACTCACCACTACCTGTGGCACGTAGTCTCCGTTGAAGTGACGTTTGGGGAAACGAAAGAAATTGAGCACCACTGCAAATACCGCAAGACTCAACACTGTCACAATGATTGAAACAGGGCGAATGCCTATGAGGAGATACAGGGCAATATTTACTACGGTTAAAGTGATCAAGGAGATAATAATCACGTTAACCCCTTCATGATGTAGTCGGACTTTCATTTTATAGTGTCATATTTTTCTCGTTACAAACCGCAAAGTTAGAAATTTGGCGCGAAACATTCAACGGTTCAAGGTGATTTTAACATAATTAATACCCGTTGCGATTGTGTCGCTTGAACGTAACTATAGGCGGCAAGATTAATGAATGTTGCGAGCGTTGAGTGCCGCTTGGTAACGACGGGCATTAGCCTGATGGGTTGCAAGGTCGTGGGCGAAATTGTGATAACCCGAGAAATCTTCTTTGGCACACATGTACAGGTAGTCGTGCTGTGGCGCGTCCAATGCGCCGTCGATAGTCGATTTTTCACACAGTCTGATAGGGCCCGGAGGCAATCCTGCAATGCGGTAGGTGTTATATGGTGATTCAACGCGAGTCATCGGTATGGTGAGCCTGCGTATGGAGAAATCGCCGAGTGCAAACTTAACTGTCGGGTCGGCTTGCAGTGGCATGTGTCGTTGCACGCGGTTGATGTACAAGCGTGCTACAACAGGACGTTCATCGCTCTTGGCGGTTTCCTCTTCCACTATCGAACAGATGATTTGTACCTCGTTAGGTGTCAACCCCAGTGCCGTGGCTTTGGCGCGACGGTTGTCAGTCCAAAAACGATCTCGTGCTGTGGCGAGTCGTTGCAACATCGTGGCGGGTGGGGTAGTCCAGTAGAACTCGTAACTGTCGGGCAAGAGGGCGCACATTACATTGTCGACAGTGTAGCCGAGGCTGTCAACAAGGGCACTGTCGTTCAAGGCATCGAGCATGGCTTCGCTGCCGGCGAGGAATTTCTCACCGTACAGTCGAGCGAATTGTTGCTTGGTGCGTACGTTGTTGAACGTAAAACGAATTGGAGTCTGTTGGCGGTTGCGTATGCGTCGTGCAACGTCCAATGGTGTGTCACCGGCGGTGATGTAATAGGCTCCGTCACGGCTGATGCTGCGGTAACGCAACAATCCGAACGCGCGCGCCACGCGCCCGGCAAATGTCTTGTCCACGTTGGTCGCGATAGAATCGGTGACCGCATCAATAGAACTGTCGTGATGCACCATCACCCAGCCCGATGACCTTGCTCCACTAATGAACAACGGTGCCCACTGCAATAAAGCGACTGATATAACCACGAGGAGAGCAGTGGCAACACCGATAGCGATTTTTTTAGTCTTGGTCGTCATCGTGTTCGGTAGTGCCCTCGGCGTGAATTGGGTAAGAATCAAGAATTTGTCGTGCGAGTTCGACGTCGCGCCCCAATACCACAACAGCGTAGGGGGCGGGTGTCGCCGCGAAGTTTATCAGTTCGGCAAAATAGTCTTTTGTGACCTCGGCGTGAACCCCGTTTGTCTCAAGCAACCCTTTGGCAATGGCGGCCTCGTACTCGTCGGTATAACGCTCGAGTGTTACCACAACATCGTTTTGTCCCATAATGAATTCGATGAGTCTGGTTAAAAAAACAACGTTTCCCCTGTTTGGGAAGCATATATTGTCCTTTTTTTTGCAAAGTTACTCACAATTTTGGAATTTTTGAGTAAATTTGCCAACTATTTTTCGTTGTCGGTGACACGACAGTCGTTGTTATTTGTTTCATGCCTCGTCAGTTTTACATACCGTTGTTGTTGGTGTCGCTCTTGCTTTACGCTTGTGCGAGCATAGGAACCCCTGAAGGCGGACCGCGTGACTACACGGCACCGCAGTTTGTGAGTTCCCGTCCCGAGCAAGGTGCAACCGGCGTGACCGCAACGCGTTTTACCCTCAATTTTGATGAGTTAATTCAACTGCAGGATCAGCAAAAGTCGGTCGTTGTCAGCCCGGTGCAGCGCAATATGCCACGCATCAACGCCGTCGGCAAGCGCATTATAATCGAGTTGCGCGACACCTTGATACCCGAGACGACCTATGTGATAGACTTTGCCGATGCTATCGCCGACAACAACGAGGGCAACCGCATGACCTCGTTTAATTATGCTTTCTCGACAGGTGAGACTATCGACACCATGGGGGTGAGCGGCATTGTCTTGCGAGCGCGTGATTTGGAACCGATGCAATATGTGTTGGTGGGCTTGCACAGCAACCTCGCCGACTCGGCCTTCACCACACTTCCTATGGAGCGCATTGCTCGCACCGATGACCGTGGCAGGTTCACCGTGATGGGTGTCAAGCCCGGCACATATCATGTGTTCGCGCTTGCCGACATGGACGGTGACTATCGCATGGCGCGCAGTGAGGATTATGCTTTTCTTGACACTGTCGTTGTCCCGAGTATGAGTCGCTATACATCAATGGACACGGTGTTCACGTTTGACCACAAGGTCGACACCGTGATTGAGGCGGAACACCCGTTGATGTTGCCCAACGACATCTTGTTGTCGATGTTCAACGAGAACTATCGTGCTTGTTATCTCAAGACCGGCAAGCGTCTTGACCGACGGAGGTTGCAACTGGTGTTCGCTGCCCCCCTCGATACAGCGGCCAAGGTGGAGCCGATCTTTCCTGTGCCCCAAGGCGATTGGGCTGTCGCCGAGAGGCACGTGACTGCAGCGAGCGACTCAACCGTCTATTGGATTACCGACACCGTCATGTCGTCAAACGATACCGTTCGCCTTGCCGTTACCTATCCCAAGACGATTGGTGACAGTACGGTAAGTACAACCGATACGTTAAACATGGTTTTTCGTCAGTCATCGTCGGAACTCAAAGCCGAACGCGAACACAAAAAGGAATTGGCTGCCCGTCGTGCCCGTTTGAACAAGTATCTTGAGCGTCAGGCTCAAGGCAAAACGCTCACCGAAGATGAGTTGTCGGAAGTTGCCGAACTTGCTCGTGACACAGTGACCGTGGTGCCTCATCTCAAGATTGAGGCACGCCAAGCCGGTAATCCCATCGAAGCGACCGATAGCCTGCGTTTTGCCGTAAACGAGCCCATCGGCATCATCGACGAGTCGAGAATACACCTGCGGCGATTGCGTGTCGCCGACAGCGTTTGGGTTGACGTGGAACGCCCACCCCTCGTGCCTGCCACCGATGATGAACTGTTGAGTTTCGTGTTACCTATGCTGCTCGAGCCGGACAGTACCTATCGGTTTGAGATGGACAGCCTTGCGGTAACGAGTGTGTACGGTGTGGCAACAGATAAATACAGCCGTGAATTCAAGGTGCGCGACCTGAGTGAGTACGGCTCGTTGAAGGTTGATGTGTCGGGTGTCAAGCCCGGCGAAACGGCCGTCGTGCAGTTGTTAGACGCGAGGGAAAATGTTGTCCGCCGACAGGTGATGACGGGTTCGGGGGCTGCCGTGTTTGCCAACCTCACGCCCGACTACTACTTTGTGCGTCTGTTTATCGACCGCAACGACAACGGTGAGTGGGACACCGGCAACTATGCACAACACCTGCAACCCGAGGACGTGTTTTATTATCCGCAGCGCATTAGGGTGCGACGCAACTGGGACGTGTCGCAAGATTGGAACATCTATGCTACCGCTGTGGATAAGCAGAAGCCCGAACAAATCAAGAAAAACGTTCCCGAGAGCAAGAATAAACTCGAGAAACGCAAGCCGCGTGCCGGTCAGACCGAAGAGGAGGAAGACGACGAGTTTAACTCAAACGCCTTCGGCAACGGCGTGTATAGCGGTAACAAATACCGCGACTATCAAAACAACAAGTAATCTTTACCAAACGAAACACATCAATGGAACTACTGAATAGCATCAGCGATTGGCTCATCAGTGTGAGCGATGCGGTGTGTAACTACCCCGAATTTGTGTTACTCATCGGTGGCGGTTTATATCTTTTTATTTACTCGAAGGGCGTTTCGGTGCGACTATTCCCCGAGGCGCTTCGGGCTCTTCGCCAAAGTCGTGCCTCCCGGCAAGGCAAGTCCTCGGGGCAAATCAGTTCAGTGCAGGCATTGCTCAGTGCCATCGCCGCCACTGTGGGTATGGGCAATATTGCCGGTGTGGCTATCGCGCTGACCATAGGCGGTCCCGGCGTGATATTCTGGATGTGGGTGAGTGCCATTGTGGGTATGTCAACCAAGTTTTTCGAGGGTTCACTTGCCGTGATGTACAAGGGCGTGGATAGCGAGGGACAGCCGCAGGGCGGGCCGATGTACATGATTGACAAGGGCTTGGGCAAGCGATGGCATCCCATGGCGGTGGCTTTCGCCGTGTTCGGACTTGTCGGCACGCTCAGCCTGATGCAAGCCAATCAACTTGTGGAGGCGGCAACAACGGTATTTACAACACCTGCCGGAGTTGCGAACACGGCCACGCTGCGTGCAGTGATGGGCTTGGTTATTGCCGTGATAGTCGGTATAGTGGTATTGGGGGGTATCAAGCGCATTGCATCGTGGGCTTCGCGCATCGTACCCTTGATGGTCGCGTTGTATTTCATGCTTGTCGGCACTATAGTGGTGTTGAATATAGGTCGCTTACCCGATGTGTTGCTCGGTATCTTGCG
Organism: uncultured Porphyromonadaceae bacterium; assembly: GCA_937901905.1. Taxonomy (GTDB): domain Bacteria; phylum Bacteroidota; class Bacteroidia; order Bacteroidales; family Muribaculaceae; genus Sodaliphilus. The sequence goes on from CALDIF010000020.1 coordinate 34,341, forward strand.
TGATGCTTTCAATTGGGACGCGGGCTTGGGCGCGTTGGCAGGCATTGCCGTGATTGGTGCGCGTCGCGCGGCATTTGTCAACGAGGCGGGTATAGGCACGGCATCAATGATGCACGGTGCGAGTCGCAATACCGATGCGCGTCGCGAGGGCTTGGTGGCAATGTTGGGACCGATGATCGACAGTGGCATTGTCTGTACGTTGACGGCAATACCTATTTTGTTGGCAGGTAGTTATGCCGGTGTGACCGATGTCAAGGGTTTGTATGTGGCATTGAACAGTTATGCCGAGTTGTTGCCGGGCTACGGTCAATACCTGTTGATGGCGATAGTGTTTTTCTTCGCTTTCAGTACAATGTTTTCCTACTCCTACTATGGGCAAAAGTGTACTAACTATTTGTTCGGAGCCAATCGCGTTAAATATTACAACTACTATTACCTCGCGATGCTGGTGGTAGGCGCGGTCATTCCGCTCGGCACAATGGTTGCGGTGATGGATCTCGCGTTTTTCCTAATGGCGATGTGCACGATGACAACGTTGATATTGCTCGCTCCTCGCGTGAAACAACTGACACGTTTTAAGGCTTAACTACCCCTCATGTCGGAACAACTGACAAGCCAAAGACCGCTGCCGTGCACGGCAGCGGTCTTTGATGCATTCATGTGCATAGATTTCAATTTCAAAAAGGCACACACCCGAACGTCAGGAGTGCGTCAATCGTCGACGCGCAGCAATCGCAATTTATAGGCATTGCTGATCAAGTGGGCAACGTTGCGTGAAGCGGTTTTTCGCAGTAATTGTTTGCGGTGATACTCGACTGTGTTGGACGAGATGTACAATTGAGCCGAGATGTCCCTGCTGCTGCTACCTTGAGAAAGCATGTTAAGCACTTCTCGCTCGCGCGTAGTAAGGAAAATCTTGGAGTTGCTCATAGGTTGACTGTTATTCGTGTATATTATTAGTTCTTGCAAAGTTAAAGTTATCAAACAATTAAACCAAATAAAATTCAAAAAAAACGCTTGTTGAGAACGAAAAACTATAATTTTCCGTATGCCTTTTTACTAATTCAAGTAAATAACAATGCAACAAGATATTACCGCGTGTTGTATGCGTTTTTTTTTGATATTTGATAAAAAATGAGTAATTTCGCTCTCCGATAAGATAATCGGTTGATGTCGGAGTGTGAAAAACCGTCTCTTAACATGTGCTCAGTGTGACGAGTCCTAACGTGTTTCTTTGACATCACTATTGATATAATATCTCGAATACTAACCAATATAACAAAACGAAGCAATGAAATTACTCGAAGGGAAAGTTGCCTTGATTACAGGTGCCGCGCGCGGTATCGGCAAGGCTATTGCACTGCGATTTGCGGCCGAGGGTGCCGACATCGCGTTCACCGACCTCGTCATTGATGAGAGTGGCGAGGCGACTCGTGCCGAAATTGAAGCCTTGGGTGTCAAGGCTCGTGCGTATGCCGGCAACGCTGCCGACTTCGCCCAGACCGAGGCTCTCGTGGCGCAAATCAAGGAGGAGTTCGGTCACATTGACATTTTGGTCAATAATGCCGGTATCACTAAGGACGGCTTGATGCTGCGCATGACCGAGGCACAGTGGGACGCCGTAATCACGGTCAATCTCAAGAGTGCATTCAACTTCATTCATGCCTTGGTGCCCATCATGATGCGCCAGCGCGGAGGGTCGATCATCAATATGGCGAGCGTGGTGGGCGTGCACGGTAATGCCGGGCAAGCCAATTATGCCGCTTCCAAAGCGGGTTTGATAGCTCTCGCCAAGAGCGTCGGCCAGGAGATGGGCAGCCGTGGCATTCGTGCCAACGCGATTGCACCGGGGTTCATTGACACAGCAATGACCCAAGCCCTGCCCGATGACGTGCGTGCCGAGTGGATCAAGCGCATTCCGTTGCGTCGCGGAGGCACGGTGGAGGATATCGCCAATGTTGCAACATTCCTCGCCAGCGACATGTCAAGTTATGTGACGGGACAAGTGATACAGGTCGACGGTGGCATGAACATGTGATAGAACATTGACACCAAGAAACGAGTAAGGGTGGTAATCAATCGATTACCACCCTTACTCGTAGAGGTCGCAAGCGGATTCGAACCGCTGTACCCGGTTTTGCAGACCGATGACTAAACCACTCATCCATGCGACCATCGTTCAATAGCGATTGCAAAGGTAGGCATTTTTCCCGATTTGTACAAATTTTTTTTCGAAACATGAGATAATATCGCGATGAAGTCAATAAAAAACCGTTGAAATTTGGTTAATTGCTTTAAAAATTGTACATTTGCAAGGTGTGGCGATTGCCGTCATGACGCTTGGCACGAAAGTTGCAAGTGATGCCTTAAAAATAAAAACCAAATACCGTATAATCGATGGACAATAACGAAAATCCTATTTTAGATTCGGCAAGCACGAGACAAGTCGACCGGTCCGTGCCCGACAACACTCCCGAAGTTGAGGTTGAAGTGAGTAACATACAACCTGATGACACACCCATTGATGATATTATCGTGGAAGATCAACCCGATACAGTTGATAACGTTGAAGTCGCAACGGACGACACCTGTGATGCCGCACACGGTCATTGTGACGACGTTGCCGATCCCACAGACGGGAATTGCAAGTGCGGTGACGATTGCAAGTGCGGTGACGATTGCAAGTGCGGTGACGATTGCAAGTGCGGTGACGATTGCAAGTG
>CALDIF010000021.1 GCA_937901905.1 uncultured Porphyromonadaceae bacterium
GTGCCGTACTGCAAGAGGTTTGCGGAGTAAGCAGTTTTCCGCACACCGCCCTCGATACTAATTTGCCGCTTTTGGTGAGAGCCGGCAAGCGAGTAGCCATTTGCGATGAGCCGAGCGAGAGCAAGTAATTAGAATGTTTCACATGGTGGGCGAGCGCAAGCCGCCCACCACAACACCCCCGAACTATGAAAGTTTTTGAGAAAATGACAAGGCGAGATTTAGAGAAGTTACACGGACATTTAGCCGAAGCAAATTTGCTCATGGCTAAATATCGCCAAGAGGACACAACAATGTTGGAATTTGCCGCAGTCTGCAAGCCGTTTGCCGATTGTTTACAGCTTGAATTGTCGGCTTTTACTGCAATCGTGGAGCGCACCAAGAAAGGAGAGCGTTATGAAGGCTAACAAGAGAGTAGAGGAAATTTTGATAACATTGGCTTCGGTTCGGCATACCTCAAACAAGTTTGGGTCTGCACTCACCTCGCACAATGTTTGCTACTACTGCAAATTTGCAGCCGCTTGCGGTTGGCACTTGTGGCACTGCACCAAGCACGATGAACAAGTAAGCGAGCAAAGCACCTGCCCCGATTGGGAGGAAGAATAACAAGAATGTTTAACAAGGTGGGCGAGCGAGAGCCGCCCACCATAAAACAACCGAGACGATGAAAGCAACAATCAAGCAAATTGCCCTGCTGAAGAAGCTGCACCCCTATTATCAAAAAGTGGACATTAGCGCACTTGACATCAAGCACGCCTCAAAGCTGATTTCGGTGCTGCTGACGATGAAGAAAAATCGCTGGAATTTCAAGTATCTTGCCAGCCTTTCCGATGAGTTTTACGACATCGAGGAACAAGCCTTCGGCAATGAGATTATCACCCCTGCCGAGGAATGGTAAGCACCGCCCGACACATCGAGAGCAAAAGCCACTTCAATCGAAGTGGTTTTTGTTTTGCGGTGGAACGTGACATCAAGCCGCGAGGTCACAAGGACACCCACGACTAATTGTTGTCTTTTGCCGACCGATAGCGGCAAAGTAATTTTGTGACAACAATTCACTAATCGCTCATCGCTAATCACTAATCCGCGCCAAAGGCGCATTAAGATATGGCAGTTACTCTTAATACGACCCTCGGAAATCTATTGTTTTCCTCGGCTATTCCCGACCTCGTTCTCACCACAAGCGATGACAACGAGGCGGAGGTTATCCTGCGCTGTCCCGATATGGCTATCTTCAGCGCGGTGCATTTCCCTTATAGCCGGAGCATCACCGTCCACGACCTGCGCTCAGTCGTGGAGCTTTATATGCGTGAGCGCAACCTCACGCTCGATGAGTTTGAGTTGCTGGCAGTCCACAACGGCACGCAGCAGTCGCTCGCCACCTTCAAAGTCGTGTATCTCGAACATTCGTTCTCGGGCGACATCGCCGAGTTCCTGCGCAACAACTTCCTCACCACCCAATCCGCCAAGCTCACCTCACGGCTGGCAACCGAATACCTGTATTTCTTTGCCGCCGCAGGTGAGGACGTGACCATACGCCACGAACTTGTGGTGAGTTATGACGGCGCAGAGCCGCGCCTTGAAGTACGCAGGGAGTTCCGTGGCTCGTACAACCGTGACCGCATCGAGAAGATTGAGGTCACCTACGAGAGTATGATGGGCTGGGTGACCGACGGCTACGACCACACCCCCGACCGCGTGAGGCTGCTCGCTTACAGCCTTCACGCAGGGCAACGCGCCTTCACATTCTATGTGCAGGACGGCGAGCCCCCGGTGGCGTTGTACTTCCGCAATGCCTATAACTGCTACGAGTTGTGCGCTCTGCACGCCGTCACCACGCACAAGCCGAAAGTTGACCGCTCAATCGCCGTCACCAACCGCATCTCCACGTTCTACAACCGGCAGAACGAGAAGGAGTATGAGGTGGAAACTTCCGGCTTGACGATGGAGCAAGCCCGGTGGATTGAGCAGCTGTTCTACTCGCATGACGTGCGCAAGGCAGCCGTGCGCACCGCGTTCACTGAACGTGCAACCTCGGCTGCACTCGGCAATTCCGGAACAAGTTCCGAATTGCTCTCATTGGCACGAGGTTTTGAGGAAGAATACAGTCAGAACTACAATCCGCAGTATATGCCGATTGTACTCATCACTGACTTCACCTGCGAAATCCACGACCGCGACGGCGAACTTAACTCTGTCAAGTTCACCTACCAGTACAGCGACCGCCGACCGCTCCTGCCCACGGACTACCTTTCCGTGGATCACGAGCGCATTTTTACCGAACCCTATAACCCAAGTTACAACTGATGGCACATTCTATCCACATATCCACGCTCCGAAAGATGCTGAAAGCCGGTGACCCCATCGACTTGAAACTGTGGACGAAAAGCGGAGAAATCCAAGAGTGGCGAAATTGCATACCGCTGCGCTATGACTTCTACAAAGGCACACAACGTTTCAAGTTGCTCAACTCCGGGCAAATAAGATTGGCCCGAATTTGCTGCATCTTCGAGGTCAACGGCTTGGAAATTTTCTTGTAAACAATAAAATTACCAATATATGGACGAACTCAATTTCAATTCAGTAGAAACCATTCCCTCGCTGAACGCCTCGGCGGCGTTTCAGGTGGATTCGGGAAAGGTGTTCAAGGAGGACTGCGACATCGTGCCTACCGTCATCG
>CALDIF010000022.1 GCA_937901905.1 uncultured Porphyromonadaceae bacterium
GCAAAGGTCACTATAAAATCACAAACCACGAAGACGGCCTTTTTCGCACGGATACGAATAATACCGTAAGTATCCGAAAATAGCCGGCTCAAGCCGGCTATTTTCGGATACTTACCTTTTGACAGGACTGCAAAATCACAGACCGATTTTGTTGAGTAAACTCTTTTTGCCTTGAATTACGACAAAGGACGTTTGCGCTCCCCGACACTCTACACGAACCATAGCCGAACGTTCTTGCTTTTCTTCATTTTTCGAAGCCTCCAACACAATTTCGTTATCCGAACTAATGGAGTAGGACACCCAATCGGGACACTCAACAACCTTCCAATCGGGATAGTTGCACGTAACTTTCACCTTTTGAAACTGACCACCTTTAGGCTTGAATTTCACCATTGCGGTATTAACTGTAATATTGGCAGGTATAGTGTCCTTGGGTTCTTCCTTAAACACATAAACGGTGTCAACCACAACATCTTCCTTAAGGACTTCGGGGTCAACGCTTTTTTTGCGATTACTACCGCTGCCTTGATTCTTTATCAAGTTGATTGTGTTACGACATGTTGCGATTTGCGATGCACACAATTTCTTGCGAGCATCGGAGTCATAACACGCCTGTGCCTTTTGAAACAAAGCAATTGCCTGGTTTTGTGAAGCGACTGTCATAGTCTGTTGACACTGCACCGCCTTGGCATAGAGTTTGTCACACGTCGATTGTGACATAGCACTCATTGCAGTTGTAATAATAACAACCAGTAATACGATATATCTTTTCATTATTTTCGAAATTTAGTCTACAACGCTATCCTTGTTGAATTTACCGACATCAATTACCGATGCTATCTTGGCAGCGCGCTGCTTGAACTCTTCGCTCACCTCGGGATCATCGCTGAATAAATCGACCTTTGCATTAAAGTTCATGTAAGCATCATACAGTTTACGCTCCACGCTATCACGCATTGGCAACAATTTATCTTTATCCTTATAAGATTGATTAAAGCGAATAGCAAGCGTATCAACCGAAGCAATTGCTTTATCAATAGCATCATATGCCTCAATATAAGCGGTTTCATAACCCTCATCGCGAGCTTCACCTGCAGCAAATCGCTCGACTGACAAGGTTACAAAGGTATCGATCATCGTTTTCACCGAGTCGCAATCGTGTTGCAACTCAGTCCTTGCCAACTCACGCGCTCGCTGTTGCCGTGCCGAGAGCCACCATACTCCGAGTGCCACACATGACAGAACTGCCACAACAGCCACTATGGTCACCGACACACGATATCGCTCAAAAAAAGTTTTCTCGTCAACAAAACGAATAATGCCACCGGCAAGCGCGGTTTCGGCATAAGTTTGAAGTTGCTCGGCCGTGGGACGTTGCCACGGATTAGTCTGCAAGCACTTGGCTATCACTTTCTTGAGTTGGGGAGAGTAATCACCCTTCAAGTCGGGCACTTCGGCACCTTTTTTTTGCACCAAACCACCATCATCGCCGAAAGGAGTGTCCCCCGAGAGCATCTCATACACTGTCGCGCCAAGCGAGTAGATGTCGTTAGCCATGATGGGCGTGTTGTCCTTGCCGAAACGCTCGGGAGCCATATACGCGATGGTGCCGGCCGATGAAAATGCCGCACTCATGCTCTTGCGCAACGTTGACCTCAAGTGAGTACTGACACCGAAATCGGTTATCAAGAACTCATCATTATCACCGATCATCACGTTATCAGGCTTGATGTCCTGGTGTATTACAGGAGGATTCATCGAGTGCAACCATGCAAGTCCGGCAGCGACATCGCGCAACAAACGCCACGCGCGCTCCTCATTGAATTTGCCGACCTCCTTCAATATACTGCCCTTGCGACAAAACGGTATCACCAGATAAGGTTTGCGGTCGCACGTGTCGTAGTGGAGCGGCTTGAGCAGGTTCTTGTGGTTGGCATTCACCACGAGGGTGAATTCGCGGGCAAAGACATTCAATCCATTATCATCAAGTCCTGTTGCCGGGGCATAAATTTTAATTGCGACACGAATGTCGGTCTTCACGTCCTTTGCCAACCAGACTTCCGAGAAATTGCCTCGTCCGAGCAAACGCTCAAGAAAGTAACGGTCGTGAAAAAGACTGTTATTATCCATATTATGTCAATAGATGGTAAAACTCTTTTGACCGATTAACTCACCGTCATAATAGAATTCAAATCGGTAATTTCCCGCTTTCCAATGTCCTGCTGTGTTGCTACCCCAGCCCGAAATATTATATGTCTGGCTTCCTGTTGACATTGAAACCGAGTGCTTATAGGAATAGCCTGAAGGTGAGTTTGTCCCGGTTGACAAAGATCCTGATGCATCATACATTTTCACATAGATTTCATAGGTTCCCGCCTTCTTCACGTTCACATTGAGACGAGGTGCCAGATACCGGGTTTGATAACTGTATAATGACGAGCCGTAGGAAACAATCACAGCGTTATCCTTATCGGTAATGCCCACATCAACCGAATTTATTGTGAACGGCTTGTTTGACACTGCCGGACCATCATCGTTGTTATATACATCAATTGCTAATGTGCGAGCCTTCTCAAGATTGCTAAGATACTTGTAGAAGGAGTAACGGAACTCCTCGGCAGAGTGGGTGTACAACTCAATGCGAATGTTGACAAAGCCGCTGTTGTTATACGCCTTGACGCACTTGAGGCGCTTGTTCACCTCGTTGCAAGCGTAAAGAACCTTAGCCTCGTCGGCATCCTCGGTTGAGAGACCGTAACGGCAGAATTCCACATAGAAAGGAGACTCGTCACGCACGGCTATCCAGTGGAGCGCGCCCTCTTTCTTGAACTCGATTGAGTTATCCTCGTCATTGATCGTAGGAGAGAAGCCCTCCTCCTTGAGGAAATTGAAAATGTTTGAGCGGAAACTCTTCTCGCTCGCAGTCAGCGTCACCGCATGAAGTGCCAACGGGGCAAATAACGCAACAATCAATGTTAAAATTAAATTTCTTTTCATATTTATGGTGATTTTAGATACTTCTATTAGCCTTATCCACTGCCGACACATTTATTACCACATTAGATGGTATAGCGGCGGCATCACGTATCGCATTTCTTGTTGATGCTTTTTGGGAACTTACATTCGAATTTTTCTCATCGTCCATATCGTACTTGGAGTATTCGCTGAACTTTATCACAGCATTCACGCTATTGCCACTAACTGCAACCGACTGCAAGTAGACACCGGCACTAATTTTCTTAGGGCACTTGGCATTAAATTGGCGCACTTGATCTCGCCAAGTTGCCGACCCTGAAGTCGCTTGTTGCGCGCGCTCTTGCGTGGGCGCGGCTGCGGCACCACGCATTTCGCTCCACTCATTGGTATTCTTGTTGTAGGTTTGGGTAGCAAATAATGTGCCTTGCGCTGTATAATACTTGCGCAACACCTGCGTGCCGTTATCATTGGTTATCACCACCCTGTGGAAACCGCTCGCGGCATCTACCGGCTTACCCTCGGTATTATAGACTGCCATTTGCACCAAGTTGCCACGGTCGTCATAGTCCATCTTCTCGACATGGTAACCATCGACAAGGCACGGCTTGTCATCGACACCGAAATATGCCACCTCAACGATGTTGCCACGGTTGTCATGCTTGTAGGTGGCGCGGTGGCAGCCTTCCGATATTGCTATAGGCTTCTCATCGGGTCCGTAGTAGGCGCGCCACAACAACTGCGAGCGGTTGTCATAGCCCATGCGTTGAATTGCCCAACCCTCATTGTTTTTAATGTAGTTGCCATTACCGTCTTGGGCACCAATCATTGTCATATTCCCGTGCTTATCATACTCACATATACCAACAGGCACCATTTTGGCAGGGTCGGTAGGTTTGCCGTTGACATCAAAGAAACACTGTCGCGTGATGTTGCCGAACACGTCATGCTCGTAGGTCGATGATGCCCAATGCTCCCGACCCTCGCACGGCTTTGAGTCAACACCAAAATAAGAGCACTTCACTCTATTGCCGCGACTGTCATACTCGTAACGGACGATAGCGACTTTCTCGGAAGTTGCCGACACGAGTTGTGATGTCTTGTCGTAATAGCAGATTTCAACCATCTGGTTGCGCGAGTTGTATGCCATGGCTGCCTTGTGGTAACCCTCTTTGTTAACGACGGTCGCACCGTCGCGGAAGTATGACACCTCAACAGGGTTGTCGAACGCGTCGTACTTGTAGTGCATTTCATATTGTCCCGGTGCCAACTGACCGTTGGTCGAGACGGGACGCTCAACAACGGTATTACCGCGCTCATCGCACACATAGTCGGTACCGGCGATGCCCTTTACAAGAGTTAACGCGCCATTGATGTCGTAGTATCGGTCTGATTGCAAGAAACCGTTCTTGTCGTAGGTGTGCACCAGGCGCGCGTAGCCGAACTTGACCGCACACGGCGCATTATTCTCGTTGAAGAACGTTCGCTCAACCTCGTTGCCGAGGTCATCGTATTTCATGTTCCACCCCGCGACATTCTCGTTGCTCAGCACCAACTTCTCGCCTGACGGATCAAAAAAGGCGATGCGCGTTGTATTACCTCGACTGTCATACTCGTAGCGTGCGATACTGATGTGATTGTAATCATACGCAGGATTGAGGAGCGTGTCGAGATTAACTTGCTCAGTCAATAAACCTCGTTCCTCGTAGCCGTATCTCACGCCCGCATATCCCTCACTGCTAAGAGTGGGGATTTTTGATATATCATAATTGATAATTTCAATTTGATTACCCACCGAGTCATATTTGCCTGTGTAACCGGCAATACCGGCATCGTTGAGACACAACTCACCGTCGAGGTCGTGGAACCACTCCTCAAGCACATTGCCATGATTGTCATTAACGGTAGTCGTTATGCCCACTCCATTGGCGGCATTACACGGATTACCCTCGGTATCGATTGACACTTGACGGATCACAAAGCCATTATCGTCAAATTCTCGGGTATAGCCCGCACAGCCTTCCTTCGGTATAAACATGGGATTGCGGTCAACGTCAAGGATCATTGTTTTCACAGGAAAACCGCGGTCATCGAACACGTTGGACACACCGGCATACCCTTGTTTCTTGGTTATCATCGGGTTGCCGTCACCGTCATTGTAATAAGCAGAGACAACATTGTCGTTCTTGTCGTACTCCATCACATACACGCTCACGCCATCTGAGTCGTCAAGTGCGGGCGTACCATCGGGCGCGAAATACTCGGCTCGCACCCAGTTGTCGTCGCTGTCATAGAAGAACTTCTTGATGCCCAAACCCCACTTGGTCGACATGGGCTCGTCGTTACGTCCCAGATAGTGTACTTCAACCACACGACCCTTGGCATCATAGGTCATTTCGCGACCATAAATATTGTTGTCGTCGCCGACGGGAGAGTTATCCGCTGCGGCAAACTTAACGCGCTTGACATAACCGTTTTTATCATATTCGAGCAACCAACGCGTAATCTTGCCGTGCTTTGCAGAATTGTCTTCGAGCATGCGACCGTATGCCACGGTGTTTGACGCGATGGCACGCTCTGTGTTGTGCTTGTCATCGTACTGGAACGTCATGCGCGACAAGTTCTCGTTGTAGGACTTAACATAAAGAACCTTGCCATTATTGTCACGCACCTTGACGCGGCTGAGTTTGCCATCGGACGTGTAGAACAATTCCTGATCCCACGGACGCTCAGCACGCTCCGATTCATTATCAACAATGACTATGTCACGACTGTTGACATGAGACACGCGATGCAACTTACCGTGAGTGTACTCAAAGCGGTACACGCGATTCATGTGATACGCCTGCCACGAGAACACCCTGCCTATACCTTGTGGCACCCCCCACTGCTCGGTGTAGTCCTTATAGTAATACACCTTTGTGCGGTTGTAATCCCACAAGAAGATGCCGACGCACATCAACACGGCAGCAATTGCAGTTGCCACAATAGCCACAGTCTTACGCTGCGATGGCACCTGCCATGCGCCGGTTTCCCAATACAATTCAATCTTGCGACGCATCTCGCTTGCGGTGATGCGCTTGTTCGGGTCGCGCTCAAGACACGACAAAATCATGCTGCGTACCTCAGGCTGCAAATTATCGGGCAACTCGGGCAGAGGTTCACCCTGAGTCTGCAGCAAACCGCCGTGGTCACCGTAAGGGGGATTACCGATTATCAATTCGACGATGCTCGCACCTAGCGACCACATGTCGCTCGCTGTCACCGTCGTACCTTCAAATCGCTCGGGTCCCATATAGGCTCGCGTGCCACCCGACATTCCCGCCGAGTCGTACAGGTCGGTGTCGGCGGCGACACTGATACCGAAGTCGGTCACCATGAAGTTGCAGTTGTCATCAAGCATGATGTTGTCGGGCTTGATGTCCTGATGAATGATGTTGTGGTCGTGCAAATATTCGAGACCGGCCGAAACATCATGCAGGAATTTGATGATGTCCTCTTCGTCCATACGTGTTGCCATGCCGGTGCACGACCCGTTCTCGCAGTATTGCATCACAAGGTAGGGGCACCCGTCACACACGTCGTAACCCGTAGGTGGCAACAAATTACTGTGTTTCATGTTGTACACTGTGGTGAACTGTGTCTCGAAATGCTGCAACCCATAGGAACTCATGCCCGAAGTCTCGGTATAAATTTTGAGGGCAACAATGAGATTGTTTGCTTTAGTGTCACGGGCTTCCCACACTTGAGCCGAAGCACCCGAGCCGATGTGACTCACTAACGCATATCTGTTGTGGAATAATATTCCTTTTTTCAATTCCATAATTATGTCGGTTGTGTCGGTCGTATAAAGTCGAACTCAAATAAACACTCGCTTATCACAGCAATGATAACATGTGATACAAAATAAAACAGTGTGCAACAATGCGCAGCACGAGCACCACAACACCAACGACAGTCCACCGCCGTTGAGAAGAGAGGAACTTGTCAAACGTGGTGACACGCCCTTTTGCCCATGCCCAGCGCGCGCCGTTCATGCCAAGATAAACCATGACTGCCAATGCCGCCACTTGCCCCACATAGGGTATAAATGCCAAAGGTATCAGAGCCAAAGGGTAGTAGATACCGTGAAATGCCGACCACACCCACGCACACAGGAAACCGGGCCAACTCCAAGACGATGTCAAATCATCGACCTCGGCTTGAGAATAAGAATTGCGCACTGCCTGCCCGGCTGGGTTCATCAACGCATGAGCATTGCCATGAGGGGCATTATCAGTGCTATGAGGCATGAAACGCTCGGTTTCACGAGCCTTGTTACCGTTATCGGGAACCGATTGCGCCTCGTTCTCACGTTGCACGGTAGGGCGAGAAGGTGTTGCTACACCCTCAGCCCTCACGTTTTTGACGACGGTAGGACGCTTGAGGTGTGGGAAGAAACGTATGAGTTCACTCCACTCCACCACAAACTTACCCGCCAATTTTATCACGTCACCCGGATAAATGCCAACGCTGATATTGTGTATCTTTTGACCGTTAATTACCGTTCCGTTGCTACTATGATCAACGAGTGTCAACTCGGTGCCGTTTGACACGATATCGGCGTGCTCATTGCTCACCGTGTCCCACACCTCACCTACAACGATGTCACATTCGGGCGAGCGACCTATGGTTATCTTGGTTGTTTCCATTGGATTATTGCTTTTTCTTCTTTGCCTGCTTCTTTGTCGGTATTTTTAATTTTTGACCTGCTTGTATATTGTCCTTACTCAGACCATTGATTTTTTTCAATTCATCTACCGTTACACCATATTTCTTGGCGATAGTTGAAAGGCTCTCACCATCTTTTACAGTGTGTTCTACAGGAGTGAGTGTCGGGTCGGACTTCTTTTTTCCATCTTTTTCGCCACCTTTACCTTTAGTTACAAGGGTTAATACATCTTCGTCAGAATCTTGTCCATTGCCACTCGGGTCGGTGTCGGGTACTCCCTCCTTTCCCTTGTCAAGGTTATCACCGCTATGTTTATTTTTGTTCTTGTTCTTGTCTTTATCTTGATTCTTGTTATCACCCTTGTCCTTGGTGTTATTGTCTACGACACGTTTCAACACCTCTTTGGCTTTCTCCTCGTTCTGACTGTCCTCGGTGTTCATAGATTCCGGCAAGCGTTCCACCGAGTACACCTTACCATCGATTACAGACACCAAAAGTCCGTTAGCGAGTTTATAAACTCCGTTGGGCGAAGCGATATCACCCACCATGGGGTCGCCTGTCTCACGCTCCAACCTAAACGTCGATCCATCGACTGCAACAATTGTTTGTGTGCCCACCTGACGTTTCACGTCGGTTGTTTCGGTCACATCAGTCGGCTGCGGTGTTGGTGACGGTTTGGGACGGAATAACAAGACCGCAATCACAACGAGTGCCGCGACAAGAGCCGTTGCCAATGCCAGCACAGTATAATTTAACTTCGGGGAAACGAAAGTTGCTCTATCAGTGTCTTCATCGCGGTTACCGCCCTGCGCAGCACCTACACTGCTATCGACTGCCGCGTTGCCGGCAAGTCGACGATCAAACTCGAGGAACGCAGCCTTGTCCGAGACCGCTCCTCCGCCGAGCACTTGACACACGGCGACCGTGATATTGTCGGCACCCGCCGCCTCACGTGCAGCAGCAATCAGTTCGTCGGTACACACGTCCATGTCATGCGCGTTGTTACGCAAGATGTTCTCAATCTCATTGTCGCGTATCATGCCGTTGAGCCCGTCGGTACACAATAGGACGATGTCATTGTCGCACACTTCGTAGGGTCGCAGTAACGACTCGGGCTTTGCCTTAGCAGTCGCGTCACTCAGGCAACGGGTGATAATATTGCTGTCGGGGTAGTCAAAGGCATCTTCTTTACTTATCGCACCTTTATCAACAAGTGACTGTACATAGGAGTGGTCTTTGCTGATCTGGTGCAACCCCGCGACAGGATTATACACGTAGGCACGGCTGTCACCGCACCATGACACGTACAACTTTCCGGCGACAAGCCACGCGACAACAATAGTTGTACCCATACCGCGAGTTTCGGGACGGTCTTTACTAACATCCTTGATGCGTCGGTCGGCATCAACAATCGCTTGATTCATGAAACGCTCTATGGCATAGCGATCGGCAAGCATTGTGGGCGAAATATTCTCGGGCGCGAAGTGGGCGCGCACCGTTTCTATTGCGATCTCACTTGCCACCTCACCGGCATTCATGCCACCCATGCCATCGGCAACGACCAGCAAGGCACCATTAGAGCCTAAGGAGCATGTCTCGTTGTTCACCCAGCGCATGGGCGCCACGGACAAATCGGCTGAGGCCTGAAAATTATCCTCGTTGTTGCTGCGCACACAACCGACATCGGTTTTGGCGGCTATCCTAAATTGGATATTTCCCATTATTACTGATATTACTTGGTTTTACCTTTAGGCTTAGACTTGTCTTTAGACTTCTTCTTAGGCTGCTCGCCTACCGGAGTTATCTTGAAGAGTGACTCGTTGTCCTGCTCAACAACGCTCGAAGCAGGTTCGCTACGGTCAAGGAAAGGGAAGCACACGTTCCACTGTCCGTCACGACATGTCAACACTCCACACACTTTCAACTCGATATGCCCAATGCCCTTAAACCGGGGCACTGTCATCACGCCTCCGTAGACAGACACTCCTTGTGGGGCCTTGACAGGTACGCTCTCACCATAGACGCCATTAACGGTAAGTGAAGTCTCGACACACTCGAAACGCAAGCCGGATAAGTTGTCCATGTCGGCATCTTTATCGGCGACTAACCAAACTATCCAACCCGACTTGTCACCTGCTTGCGTGTCAAGTTTTAACGATGTTTCGGAGAACTTATCGGACTCATATAGAAACACGGTTGAGTCACACAAGACATCGGCTTTTCCCCATGATGTGCCGTGAGGAACAAAGCCTATAGTATCATTCAAGTCGGCATACGCCGCTTCATAGTAAACAGGGGTATAGTTGTCTTTATACTTTTGAAACGGTCGATTATGACGCCACGGATAAACGGTGTTATCGGTCAAGCAATAGCCTGTCGGTGTTTTCAAGCCGACACCGTAACCGATGCCGAACACGATATTACCATTGAGCCCGAAAATGCCGTCGTCCTCATCTCGGATTTGGAAACTTTGTGAGGTGAGAAACAAGCCCGGCTTGACAGCACGAGAGATGATATCACACATTACGCTATCCTTGCGTGCTTTATCTGCAATCACTTCATCAGGGCTTAACTTTATAGACCCGATTAACTGAGCATTTACCGGCATACAAACGCCGATGAATATCACAATCAGAGTAAACAATAACTTTTTCATTTAACAAGATTTATTTCAAGTTATACAATGGTGTGATGCCTCCCATGTTGTCATACACCGAGAACGAGACGATACCGACAGCCTTGAAAGTGCCGTTATCATCGTAGAACACCGGACCACCCGAATTACCGTGCTCGTAATTTTTTCCGGTGATTAAAATCAGTCCTTCATTAAGTCCGCGACCGGAGGTTTGGCACGAGCCGTACAAACAGGATCCGCTTGAGGAACTGTGTCCTCGCGGATAACCGAGCACCTCAAGACGCGAGCCCGCAGGCAACTGTGACGACAATGACGCATCGGCCTTAATTGAACCTGCTTGACCCACATTGGCGTAAGCCCAATCGCTTCCTTTCGCACCCGTGGCACGAGTGATAGACTTACCTTCTCCCACATCGGCACGATATTCATCGCTCCGTGTCGTTCTGAATTGAGTTGAATTGAGAGTGAGTTCTTTGGACGGAGAACGTGCATATATCACCGAGACCAACTCGACACCGTTCGACCCGGTTAATCCGGAAAGGAATAACGCTTTATAAGTATCGTCCTTAAGGTCATCTAACTGTTGCTCCAGGGCATCTGCCGAATCAAATTTCCACCCCTCGATACAGTGTTTTGCCGTCACGAAACGACCGTCACTAAGCAGATAACCTGTTGCGGTCCATCCCAATGTGCCACCACCTGACGTTTGGAGCGGAATCAATTTCCCTTCATATGAAGCACAAATTGCCGCTTGTATGAAAAAGATGTCTCCCTCGTATTGTTGCAATGCCGACACCGAGCCGCCACCGCCGCCACCGCCGCCACCTTGGCGGACGACAACGGTCTTGTGGATGGGGCGCGATTTCACCTTGAGCAACGAGTCGAGGCGTGCTTGCTCCACAGCCGCGTCCTCAATTTGTTTCTCGAGGTCGGCATTTTTCTCCTTCAACTTGGCAAGCATGTCCTCAGAGTTAGTAATCTGTTGTGCGAATTTTGCCAGTTCTTCATCATACTTGTGTTTTTGCCACAGGTTCCACGTCACCAAACCGCCAACGGCGAGCACAAGCACACATGTCAATGCTGCAATCGCTGTCTTATAGGGGCGCAACGCTTGCTGCCTGAATAGGCTCAAACGACGCGTCAACCCGATGCTCGCCACGGTCGATCGCTTGCCTGTGGGCACGATAAACCCCAAGCGAGGTCCCCCGACAGACAACTGTATTTCGTCACCGTTTTCAAGAAACCACTCGGTGCGCACGGGGCGACCGTTCACGAGGGTCGAGTTGGTCTTGGAAATGGGAATTATCTTCCAGCGGTCACCATCCTTGACAATGCCGGCATGATGACGCGACACGGTCTTGAATGCCTCGTCGTAACGAACCTGACAATGGGTATCTCGACCGATCTCGATATTGTCAACAATGATTTCTTGTGACTCACCGGCTCGGTGATACTTACTTGTTTCACGATGCTCCAATATATAATACCGGCGTCCGCCGGGCTTGAATAGCGAACTCATACCGGCACCCACCGAACCCGATAGGGTGTTGCTATAACGTTGTGTAGTTCTACCTGCCATATAAATATAAATAGGTTTTAGTATGCTTCTGCTCTAAGTTTGGTATCACCTATTGAGATAATGTCGCCCGGTGAAAAGGGTGCGCCGTTGACACCCACTTCATGTGAGTTTACAAAGGTTCCGTTAGTTGACGGTTTCCAATAGCAGGGACCTGTATCGAATATACACTGCCCGTCACGTATCACCCACGAACCGGTATCGTAGTCCAATTCCAAAGTGCAATGCTGTCGCGAAATGTAGGAACTGTTATTTTCACAAATTGCAATATCATTGACCACCCCCACATCACGGCGACCCATTAACAAGATGGCTCGCTCACCAATCAACATATCATCAAGTTTATACACTTTGCCATATTCCTCGCCCTGCATCACGCGCAACAACACACCGTTTATAATGGTGCTTGAGAAATTAACCGGGTTTTCGCTCGGTGCATTGACTTTATTGATATTCGGCACCAATTTAAGGACATCGTCAACACTTTGCAGACGATGGTGAAAATCGGCTTTCAAACAACCGTCAATCAAGTTATACCAACCGGCTGCCGCTGCCGTACGTGACAATAATTGTTTATTCCAATCGCCGGCTTTTCCTCGATTGATATAGGGGACCAAATCTCGCTCACTATCCAATCGTCCGAATGGCAACTCGCCCGTGAGGAGTTGGAACATCATCACCCCAAAGGAGAAAATATCGGTAGTCGGTAACACAGTGGCATCTTTACGCGGATTGAGTTGTTCAGGTGGCATGTAGGCGTACGTTCCGAATATTTGTTTGGGTTTTCCTAACAAGTTACGCTCTGTCATACGCTTGTTGCGGTCTCCTGATATGCCGAAGTCAGTTAGCGCAAAAGCGCCGTTTTTCTTCACCAACACATTCTCGGGTTTCAAGTCACGATGCACCTTTCCACAAGAGTGTAGCGCCTTGAGCCCCATTAGCACGTGAGTAGCGATTGTAGATGTATCGGCTGCTATTGTGTCGGCATTGCAACTCAACAGGTCACCTCCGGGGCAAAATTCCATAACTATATACGGATTACCCTCCATGAACCCATGAGAAATGGAGTGTACAAGATAGTCACTCTCAATGCGCCCGGTCTCAAATTCCATGTCGAACCGTGCTATGAGCGACTCCCGAATATCCTCAGGAACTTCCCACAACTTGAGCAACTTGAGGGCATACTTCGCACCGTTTCGGTCGCACACGAGATATACCCGACCGAACGAACCCTCACCTAATACTTTGACTATTGTGTAACTATTGTCTACCGTGTCACCGATTGACAATGCACACCGTTGTACTACCACCGGCATAACATTTCTTTACTCGTGGAACTCAAACAAGCGGTTACCCAATAGTATCATGTCACCGTCATGCAACTCAATGCGACGAGAGGCGAGAACAAAGGTAGTGTGTTGTTCGCTGCGGTCTTCAATATACCACGTGCCATTATCATTGCTTACAACCGCTTGAACCTTTGATGTTATTGACGCATTGGATGTTTCGGTATTATCACGATTTAACGACACCTCACTGCCTTCATATTCAATCTCGTCCAATTCGTGTCTTTCTCCTACTCGTTTAACCGGCTTGAGGACAAAAGTGGGCTCGGCTGCGATATTCATCAAATAAGGATTTACTGTACCTCGGTATGACCCGTTATCCAAACGAGTGGGACGACGCACGGCACGCGAGGAAGAATGCTCGTGTGCCTCATGTGAATTTCCTACGAGCTCGTTTTGCTGTACTGCACTCACTTGAAATTTACAATTAGGGCATTTATCGGTCCCGGCTCTCAAAGGATAACCGCACTTGGGACATGGCTTGCCTTGTCGGGCGGATTCCTCGTTAGCCGACGATGCCGTGTAACCACCTCGTTCTCTCAAGGCAACATCTTCACGAATGGTTTCATGTAACAACTCTTCGGATGACTCACCGGCGTTAACACTTTGATTTCCGTTATCATGTGAGACAAGCGGTGCATTACACTTCACACAGTTCGTCACATTCGGCTTATTGGGCCAACCACAATTTTTACAACGCATTTTTTACCATATTGCAGCAACAGGTCCCTTGAAGCCGATTAAACTATTACTGTTATGATGATTATCAACCTTGTGCGACACACCAAAAGACGTGGAACCCATCAATAGTTGCTCGCTCCATCCTCTAAAGGCTCTCGCATAGCCTGTGTAGCAGGAACGAGCAACCCAATAGTCCACGTCAATTGTGCTATTCTTGCGCACCCGGCGGAAGTCACAATGACAAGTCATCGCAACTTCCGGGGCGCATCAATAAACACACCGAACGGACATCTCAGGTCGCTTGCTGCTTTGCGCTACACATGAATTTGCGAGATTCTTAGAGGGCAAAGACAAGACGCATGAAACATCTTACTAATATGTCGCGATTGTACGACAGCCGGAAATTATATTCATAAGATCCGTGGCGCATTAATCGCTTGCAAATTTAATACATTTTTCAATAAAATCAAATTTGCAACCATTTTTAATATTATTTTCGTTACAACAGCTATTATATCGGTGAATCGAACGAGGGCGTTTATTTTACATTGATAAACGCCCTCGCTTTGTTATTAAGTGGGTTCAAACAGGTGTTACACCGGTTACTTGGTGAGGCTCATGTTGATGGAGATGCCGTAGTTGCTATTGGTTGTCGGGTAAGCCGTGGTCGACACGAGCGGTGTATTAATCTGGTGATCAAAGTAGGCACCCAACGTGAGACGCTTGCTTAACACATAGTTGGCGGTGAAGTTGATTGACAAGGTCTTGGTCCCGCTTGTGGCTTGAGCCGTGGCGTCCTCAATCTTGCGTATGAGTGCGTTGTTGTTACCCCATTGCAAATCGAAATTCAAGGTCAGGTCGTTGCTGACACCCTCTTGCTTGTTGCGTATCTTGAGTACGCTGTTAAAGTTGGCAATCTTGTAACCCACACCCACTGTAAACTGCTTGTTATTGGCTTCCACGACCTGACCGGCAGCGGTGTTGAGGGTGAGAGTGCGACTGTCGTTATACTGCAGGTTGACTGTCATGCCGTTGTTGAGTGTTGCACTGACACCGACAAGGGGCGCGAATTTCTCGGTGATGGACACCGATGCAATGTTATAAGGTGACGACGGAATTGCACCACCGGTCAACTCGTCCTTGGTGAAACCGATATTATCTCCTACCATCACCCAATCGGTAAACGAGTTGAACGACCCGACGCTGTAAGTACACTGATAGGCATGTGTTATAGTGAGGCTCTTGAGGCGCTTGCTGAAGAACGGGATTTTGGACAAGCCGTCATAAGTCAAACGCCAGTTAGGTAAGATTTCTTTAATCCCCGGGAACGGGTTGAGCGACACCTTACTCGGATTCTTACCCGAATAAGCGGCAAGGAATGCCGGTATCAACACGTCGCTGCTAGCGGCATTAACCGTGCCGTTAGCGGGGTCGTACACATTTCCTGCCATGATAGTGCCCTGTATAAATCCTCTATCGGGATAAGACACACCGGTATATTGCGACTGCAAGCGATCGGCCACCACGGGGATAGCCTTGAGGAAACTGTCAAAGGCTTTACTGTGATAACCGTCGGAGGCACTTGAGCCTCGCAGAGCCGTTTTCAGAGCCACGTGGGTCTTGGTGTAAGAGCCACCGTAGATGATGCCCATGTTGTCATACATGAACTGGATTTGATTGGTGCGATTGTCGGTGCGATTGCCCGTGAGGGTGATTTTAAGTCCTCTGACAGGTTCCAGTTGCACCTCGGCATTAAACTCGCTCGTGTTACTGTAGATAGCAGGCGACGTCTGCGTTTGGTCGCCTAACAGCCACCCACGCGTTTTAGCCTTTTCAATGAAACTGTCGTCGGTAAATCCGAAGGCGAATGCCAATCCCGGAGCCATCACATCGTAATGGTTGTTTTGACCGAAAATGTCGCCGACATCGGGCACAAACTGCGGCAATGACAGCGAACGCGTGGTGCGATAACGAATGCTTACCGAGCGCACACTCATTGCCAACCGTGTGGAGTATTGCGCCAACTCACTCCAAAAGTTTTTCTTCTCTTGCTCCTGCACCTCGGTGACGGTGAACTTGATGTTTTGGTCTCCCCTATTGAGGATTTCCACACTATTGTTGTCAATCGACTTGAACTCCACCGCAAACGGTTTGTTGCCCGTGGTGGTCGCCGTGACCTTAACTTTCTTCACGTTCATGTTGTGCTTGATCACGGTCGAGGTGTCTTGCTGCAACTTGAACGTACGTGAGAACTTCTTGGGTTTGACCGCCTTATTGCGCTGCTGACTCCCCGTTCCGCTGAAACGTTTGTTAACTGCCGCAAGATACGGAATCTTGTTATACAACTGGTCAAGGGTCATGCGACCGTCAATGCTCAAGTTACTCTGGTTAGCAATTTTGTTGCCGCTGACAACGCCGTCTATCGTCGTACCGCGCTCCCAGTTGTAAGTGGCATTATAGGTAGCGCTTGCCGTCATGAAACTCAAGATGGGAATTTCATTGAGAGGCATTTTATAGGTAGCATTGAAAGTTTGATTATACTGCCACGGTGTGCCCAAGTGCTTGATTGATTGCCACACGCTGTCACGCCAATCGCGATAACGGTCGGGGAAGAGACGTTTGTTCACCTGTCCTACAGGCTCAAGAATGTGGGCCGTGGTGTTGCTGCTGAACGAAGCACTGAGGCTTTTGGTGAAATTCCATGTCAGCGCAAACTGACGATCCCACAAGAAATTCTTACTCACGCTCACCGGCAACTCGACATCGATGTCGGTCTCGTTGCGCGTCTGCTGTTCATAGTAATGACGCGAGATATTGGTCGAGAACGCCACGCTTGCCGGCAGCCAACGGAATTCCCAATCGCGCACGAACTTCCACGTTTTCTTTTTCTCGTCTATCCAGCCGAACGGCTTGAACGGCTTGACATAGGGGCTCCAACTGTATTGCAAACTGCCGCGATAGTCGTTAGTGTTCTCGTACTCGTTGTCGGGGTCGTTGAGATGGCTCTTGGTTGACGAGTATGAGAAGGTGAAGTTAGCCGGATCCCACGGCATGGGATTCTTGCTCTTCACGTCGAACTTGACTCCCGAGAGGGAGAATGCCTTGACTGTGCGTTCGGTGACCGCGTAATTATTGATGCTGTCCCGTTGATGCTTGGTGTCGGTCGCTTCGAGGGCGTCTTTGAGCAATATATCTTGATCCAAGGGGTTGTACTTGGGTGTGGTGCGCTCGTTACTGTAACTGTAATAGATGGGGGCACGCAGTTTGACCTTTGCCGGTATAAAACGTCCGAGGTCGGTTTGCACCGCGATGTTATACTGGTTGAAATCGTCAAGTCGACGCTGGCTGAGGCTTTGATCGACCGACCCGAAACCGTTACTCTCGTGGTGATAACCGACATTGAGGGTTGCAATATCACTCAAGCCCAGTGTCGCCTGAGCCTTTGCAGCCCAACCGCCCTTGTTGTCAAAGTCGGTCAAGCGCAACTCATCGACCCACACCACACAGTTACGCGAAGTTGACGCGTTGTTGCGCACACCTATCAATATCACACGCACATCGCTCAACGACGGGTTACCCATCACTGTCACGCGGTTAGCGGGGTGATCGGGATCGACATCGGTAAAGCGCGCGATGTAACTCACACCCTCGGCACCCGACATCTTCTCGGCATTGCGTTGTTTCTTGATACCGGTGAGCACGTCAAGGTCAATATCAATCATATTTTCCTCGGGCCACACGCGCAGGCGGTCACTCGTGCTGTTGTTATTGTAGTGACCGGCCTCGGTGAGCGATAGTGGCACCTCGTACTCATAATAGTTGTTTTTCACGTCACTACCGAGGCGGACGAACACGCTCACGTCACCGCCATGCAGGTTGTTATCGCCAATCTCCGCCTCGGCATGGACGAACATTTGCAAGCGTTGGTAAATGCGCAAGTCGAGACTCGTATTGCGATACACACCACGGGCATCACCTGCCTGCAGGTTATTCACCTTGAGTTGCATGGACTGCTCGTTGAGTTGGGTGATTTGGCTCTGTCCGCTATCGACAATTCGTGTCACGCCCGGTGGCAGCACATAGTTCACCGGCTCGCGAGCGGCATTCTCCTCGATATTCACCGTGTTGATGGCTACACTGCCGGTAGCCGGCTGGTCACCTCGCATATTGAGGTTGTAGTCGTAGTTGCGCCACTCGCCGCGCACCAGTTGCAGTGTCGCAAATCTCAAGTGGGTTGTCTCCTTGAAACCGGTTAGGAACATGCGCATGAAACGTATCGTGGAGAAGTCGGTAATTGAGCCGACCTTCTTTTGATACTCACGCAATGGAATGGTGAACTGATACCACGTGGCGTGCTGCCGGGTTCCGTTGCGCACGGTACCGACGAACTCCTGCTTATCGGTGATATAATTGCTCCCCACCCGCAACGAGTCGGGGTGAATGGCAATACGATATTGGAAGTAACGCTCATACTCGTTGAGCGTGTTGTCTTGATTGATGTCCTCAACATCGGGTACCGAACGGGCACTCTGGTATAGGCCGTCATCGGCATCCTCGGCACCGAGCGAGTTACCCTCGGTTCCATTGTAGTGTTTGTAACGCTCAAGGATGCCCAATCGCTGTGCATCGTAGTCGTAGCCGCGATAGAAGTGATAATTGTCGGTCGCGGGGTCGTTAAGTGGCGAGTACGGGTCGTCTTGCATCGTTGCCAATGCCGCACCCGACAACTTGGAACGCAACTTGCTCACGAAGTCACGATAGGTGTCAAACTCCAACTCTTGGGCGGTCGACAAGCCGTTGAGACCCACATCTTGGTTGACACGTGCGCCTGACGTGTTGTCAAAGGCGTAGGTCATTGACGTTTGGTTACTCACACGTCCCCACACTGTCGATGTCGTGGTTACCGACGTGTCATCGTCACTCGTCGGCAAACCGTTCTCGTAACTTTTAAGACCGTCCTTGAGAATATCCTCGCTCACCTCACCGAGGTTAAAGTAGAGGTAACCGCCGTCGCGATTGGGATTGGTCTCGTCAATAAACGGATCCAACAACCAAAATTGTATGTACTCGATATTGGATTGCTCAAAGTTGGTATTGTCCAACTTGCGCATTATACCACCCCAACGCTTCTCGGGGTTAAGCAGTTGTCCCTCATCGTCGATATTGTCGGCATCGAGGTTGTAAGGTCCGCGTTCGCGAGGATAAAACGACAAGTTGAGTGTTTGTATGGTCGAAGCCTCACCGTAGTTGAGTTCGCGACCGGGGAACACCTCGTTATAAGTAACCTCGCGCACGTAAGGGTTGCTCAACTGGTCAAGGTCATTTTTGATATATCCCGGTGCGTAAGACGAATTACGTTGAGTAAAAAGGCGGTCGATGTAGTACCATGCCAACAACGAACGGTTCTTACCGTAATCAAGATTATTACTCAAACCCGCCTCGGGGAAAAGGGCTCCGGACGAAGGGTCGTAGGGTGTTGAAGCGAGGAACCACGCGTAAGGCGAGCGCAGGTCTATACCGCTCTGAGTACTCTCAAAGTCATCAATGTAACTGCTGCCGCGGTTGCTGCCCGAGCGCGCACTGTGGGGCACGAGTTGAGCAAACTCGCCCTTGAACGACAGTGTACTCGGTGCTGTGGCATTCACTGTCGGAATCTTGTTTAACAGGTTGGTCAGCCACATGAACTTGGTGTTATACGACAAGTTAACACCCCAAATTGTATTATTGACCAACTCATCGCCGATGCTCACCTTCTCGGTCAACGCCTTCTCGCCATAGTGCATCAATGTTCCTCCCAAGTGGAAATTCTTGTTGAAAGCGTAGTCTAAATCAAGTCCAAGCAACGTTTTGCGCTGCATTGAGAAGGTGCTTTGGTTCTCAAGGGTCACGCTGACCGGAGTTCCGGCGTCTATAATGCTCTGGTTGGTGATTGTCACTTGACCCATGTTATAGTCGACGGTGTAGTCGCTATTCTCGGTCAATGTCACACCACCCGCAGTAACAACTACCGAACCGCGAGGCACGTTCATCGCGTTCAACTTGATGGTGTTGCCCCCACTTGCCTGATACTCACCGGCAAGGACAAACTTGTTTTTATATTGGTATTGTCTTGCCACAGTGAGCGTGCTGTCGTACAGTTCCTCGAACACGTAATTGTCGGCAATGGCATCGTTGCCTATTTTCTTGCGCAAGTGGCTGCCGAACGGTTCTACCACGGGGAAAATCACTTTACCGTTGGACGAACTCACCGTGTAGCCGTCGATATAGTCGAAACGACCGTCGATATTCGCTTCGCCATTGGCATCGAGACGATCAAGGTTCATCACCTGTAACAAGGGAGTGCCACTGATGACACCGGCGGGAATATAGGTCAACTCGGTACCCGTCGTGTCGCTCAAGTACTTGATGTTTAGTTTGAAATTGGTCTTCTGCAACTGATAGGCACCGAGCGAGTACACGTTTTTCATCATCAAGTCCCATGCCGGCAACTGCGGCGATGCCGTAGTTCCCTTGAGCAACTTGACAAACAGAGCCTGGTCGGTCGATGTTATGTCTCCCGAGAACTCACCCACCTTGTAGGTATTGCCGTTGTAGGTGTACTCAAAGGCGACCGCAAGGACTTCATCGGCACTCAGAGCCTGCTTGAGTTGTATGTAACCGAGCGAGGCATTGAGCGTATATTCCGATGAGTTAAGGATACGGGCACTCTCAACCTTTTCATAGTCACGACCGCCCTCAAAGCCGTAGGCTTCCAATGGGGCGAGCGCGGTAGCCACTTGGCTGATATAGCGCGCGTCGGGATAGTTGTTCTTAACCTCGGTGAGCAACGAGTTGCTTGTATTGGTGGGGTAATCGGTGCCACCATTGTACCAGTGGGAACACGCAAGATGGCTTGACGAGGACTCGCCAATGTCCATCATCGCCACCAAGTTGCGACTCTCGCTGTAGTTACTGCGCTTGTTGGTAATCCACACCTCAATGCGCTTGACGCTCACACCGCTTGTCACCAACGGCAAGTGGGAGCACCAGTTGTCGTAGTTATCGCGGAAAAAGTGACTCAGGAAGTAGTTGCGGTTTTGGTCGTACTTGTCGGCGGTAACATAGAATTCGGTGGTCTGAGCGCCACCCTTGGTATTGACCGTTTGG
Organism: uncultured Porphyromonadaceae bacterium; assembly: GCA_937901905.1. Classification (GTDB taxonomy): domain Bacteria; phylum Bacteroidota; class Bacteroidia; order Bacteroidales; family Muribaculaceae; genus Sodaliphilus. The sequence goes on from CALDIF010000022.1 coordinate 21,069, forward strand.
CTCTCACTGTTTTGTTGTGACACAAGGGCTGTCGCCGTCAACTTGCCGAATTGCAGTTTGGTCTTGATGCCGAACAGAGCCGCGCTACCGCGAATGAGCGACGAACCGGTCGTCATGCTCACATTACCAGCCTCAATATTCTTGATTATCTCGTCTTCCTTGCCCTCGTACGCCAACTTGAGGTTTTTGTTATCGAACTCGAACGTCGCATTGGTGTTATAACTCATGTTGAAACGCATCTTGTCGCCAACACTTGCCGTAATTGTCGCCTGTATCTTTTGGTCGAAATCAAAATAAGTCTTGCGACGGGCAGCGACGCTCAATGCCGGGTTATCGGTCTTGTTGCTCTTGACACCCATGTTAATCACCACCGAGCCTTGAGTCTTGAGTTGAACGCCACCGGGGCCGAAGATGTTGTCCAAGGGTCCCAAGCCGAACTGCATGTCGAGGAAATTAAACGGGTTCTTCTGCTGTTCCTCGGCACTCTCGGCATTCTTCTTGCGATAATACTCCATCATGGACCGGCGCACAGCGAGGTTGTTATACTCGTCGGCACTGAGAATGAAAGGAGTGACTATATCATGGTCACCGAGTTTGGTGTGGATAACGTAACAACCCGTGTTGTAATCGTACTCTGCCTCGGTCGTGATGTTCGACGGGTTCTTGAGGTCGATACTATACTCGGGCTGAGCGGTCAAGTCATCGTAAGACCCCGGCACGGTGGGGGCAACGCCAAACAACAAGTCAACGCTGTCGTTGCGCTGTTTGTTGCCGCGCTCACTCATCGTCGGTCGCACCGGTGGCGGGGGGGGCGGAGCGAGCGTACCGGTCACATATTGTGCGAACACATCGCCTACCGCCCATGTCAACAACACGAGCAGTGCAACTGCAAACAATATGTAACGTCGTCCACTCTTCATCAGTTCAGTTCACTTCACCATCTTGAGTGCTTGCTTGATTGCTTGTTCCACCGTGACGGCAGGGTTGGCATCGATGACAGCCTTAAGCGCCTTGTGCGACTGCTGTTGGGTAAACCCCAGCATCACCAATGCCGCCATAGCCTCTTCCAACACTTGCGACGATGCCATCACACCGGTGGCACCCGCATTACTCGTATTTAACGCAGAATATACCGTGTTTATTTTATCCTTGAGGTCTACAATGATGCGTTGTGCCGTCTTGCCTCCCACACCTTTAACGCCCTTGAGCGCGGTCACATCGCCCGTAGAGATTGCCTGCTCGAGTTGATCGGGCTTGAGAGTTGACAAGATAGCGCGAGCGGTGCCACTACCCACGCCACTGACCGTAATCAACAATTCGTGCAGGTCACGCTCGCGTTTGGTGGCAAAGCCGTTCAGGTCGTGGGTGTCTTCCCTTATCACCTCGCTGACCCACAGTTTGGCGGTCTCGCCTTGCTTCACCTTGAGCAAGGCATCGTAAGTCACGAGGGTTATTGCCATCTTATAGCCGATACCGTGGTTGTCTATCACCGCCACCGTGGGTGACAACTCAGCCACAGTGCCTGTTATATATTCTATCATAACTCAAATAAAATAATGTTCAACTATACTAAAACGCACGTCACCGACCTGCAACTACAATCGGTCCACTTGTTTGACACCCTTGAGTGCAAGCAATTTCTTGATGAGTTCATCAAGCGTGTCCAACGAACTGACACCCAGTGTCAAGACACCTTCAAACATACCGTCGTTGCTCTGAATGGAAACGCCGTGAAGAGCCGTGTCACCACTCTTGTTGATGACCGATGTTATGTTAGACACGATGCCGATGTCATCACGTCCTATCACCTTGAGGGTGACGGCAAACTGTGAACCTATCTTTCCGCTCCAACGACTGCGAATGATACGATAGGGATAACGTTCGGCGAGGTGACGCACATTGTTACAGTCCTCGCGGTGTATCTTCACCGCGCCGTCACTCCCGATAAAGCCCACAATCTTGTCACCCATGATAGGGTTACAACACTTGGACAACTTGTAGTTGATGCCCTTCACGCCACTGCCAATCACGAGTATATCGCCTGTCGATGCCGCCTCGTCGGGTGTTGAACGCAACACGAAGTCTTGAGCAGTCCCATGTGGAGCAGCATTCTCGGCAGTCTCGCTTTGGCGTTCCACTTGTTGCTCATAGGCCTCAATAACGGCATTAACTTCCAATCGCTCGTCGTGTATGGCGACATAAAAGTCGGTTGTTGACTTGTAGCCCATTCGCTTAATCAAGCGCGCGAGCGTTGCTTCGTCAAGTGAGATCTTGCGGTTGCGGAAACGACGTTGCAACATCTCCTTGGCAATACCCGCCTTGCGCACGTTGACCTCGTTGATCGCCTGCTTGATTTTGTTACGCGCCTTGCTCGTGACAACGAAATTGAGCCAATCGGGACGCGGAGTCTGCGTCGCGCTGGTGTTTATCTCCACCGTGTCGCCGCTCTTGAGGCGATAATTCAACTTCTGGTTCTTGCCGTCAACACGTCCGCCCACACAACGACAGCCCAAGTTGCTGTGAATGTGAAACGCGAAGTCAAGTATGGTCGCACCCTGCGGCAAGCGGAACAGGTCGCCCTTAGGGGTGAACACAAACACCTCTTTCTCATAGATGTTCATGCTCATTGAGCGAATGAGTTGCATTTGTCCTTCACTACCTGTTTCAAGTATCTCACGCACGTTACTCATCCACACGTCGAGATTGCCCTCGCTTTTAATTCCCTTATAGCGCCAGTGAGCCGCCAAACCACGCTCGGCGACCTCGTCCATGCGACGCGTGCGAATTTGGATTTCGACCCACTTGTTGGCAGGCCCGTTCACGGTGATATGCAACGACTCGTAACCGTTGCTCTTGGGCAACGAAACCCAGTCCTTGAGGCGCTTGGTGTTGGGCGTGTAAATATCGGTGACGATTGAATAGACTAACCAACAATCGGCTTTCTCGCGGTCGCGAGGGGTGTCAATGATAATGCGTATTGCAAACAGGTCAAAAATGCCGTCAAGGTCAACTTGCTGCTTGCGCATCTTGCTCCAGATGCTGTTGATGCTCTTGGTTCGCCCCTTAATATCAAACTTCAGGTCTTCGGTTTCGAGTCGGGCTTGAATGGGACGGATAAAGTCGGTCACATATTGGTCGCGTGCCTTCTTGGTCGCATTGAGTTTTTCGGCAATTTGAGTGTATACCTTGCGATTGAGATACTTGAGCGACATGTCCTCGAGGTCACCCTTCACCTTGTATAATCCCAAGCGGTGAGCCAGGGGGGCATACAGATAACGCGCCTCCATTGAGATGTCGTGCACCAATTTCTCGTCAGGGTGATGGTTTATACGTTTCATCAATGCCCAGCGGTCAACAATCATGATGAGTATCACACGAATGTCACGAGCAAACGATAACAACAGTTTGTGGAAATTCTCATCTTCGACGGCAGCCTGCCGTTTATACAACTCGCCCACGTGTATCATGCCATCGACCAGCACAGCCGTGTCGGCACCGAACTGCGCGGCAATCTCATTCGGTGTGATACCACCATGCTGACACAGGTTGTACAATAGCGTCGCCGCCGTCATGCTGCGGTCGGGCGCAATGAGTTGCGACAAAGCCAATGCCGTGTCCAAATGGCGATGAACAGGGTTGATGCCGTAACGATCGCGATGATAGTGACCACCTGTCACGGCCTCGTCCATGATACGACGCATTCGCTTCACATCGTCAACGCTCACCTCACCGGCAGCACGCAAGGCACTCACCAAACTGCGCGTCATCGCAACCACCTCGCGCGCTTCATCGGGGGTATAAAAAGGTTCTTGTTCGGTCATCGTTCAACACAATCGTTTTTAAACAAACTTGATTGGAAACCCGGTAGGCCGATCCCCGTGGGGGCTCAATCAACTTGCTGAGTTATTGTTGTATAGTCTATCTCAGTACCTTATCAACTTGCCGGCTCGGATATAGAGATTACCGGATTGAGGCATGGGTACGCATCTACCTTGCAAGTCGTAGTAACGAGTGGGTTCATCAAGGCTGTCAACTTCCACAACATCTATACCCGAACTGTCGGCTGTGGGCAGGTAAATCACTTCGCCCAACGACGCGTTGTCCGCCTTGTGGTAGATACAGTCTTCCAATGCCTCAAGGTCGGTCGAACCCACACTCCATGTGTTGCCCTGGGCGTACACCGTGGCAGACCCGTTATTCGCGAAATCACACTTTGCGTATATTCCGTCGCCGTTGCCATTATTCAGGAACACGTTCTCGCCCGGATTGTAATCTACGTCTTCGGGCGAAACGAGTTTACCGCAGTTAACATCATTGGCACCGATAACGGTAATTCCCCAAAAGTTCTCCTCTATGTGATTGCCACGGATATAAGCGCGCGAGGTGCCGGCATTATTAGTGATGTTGATACCGCTACCACCGCTCATAGCATTAGCAATCATGTTATTACGCACGATGTGATTATCCTCGATGTACACTGCACCCCCTCCGGTCATGGTTATGCCGTAGGAGTTGTCACGCACCTCATTGCGACGCACATAGCAAGTGTTGTTCACGCCGATACCCATCAGGTTGCTCAAGGCGATGCCGCCCGTACGGGTCACGTTGCCTATACCCACTACTTCGTTATCATCAATGATAATATCGTTTTCTCCGCCACAACAAATGTTAATTGCCGGCAACAGGCGTCCGCTCGTTCCGTTACGCAAGAACCGACACCCGACAATATTGATGCCCACCGGATTGACGGCTCCGGTAGCAATACAACCGCCATAACAGTCCTCGAATACACAGTCGCGCACTTCATTGCCCTTGCCTGTAACCACAAAGTTAACGGCATTGTTGCTCAACTTGCCGTTATGCGCCTTGAACGTACAGTCTTCGAGTAATAAAGAACCCTCAGCCGAACCGTAAGTTATACCCACATACTCGAATGTCACATTCTTGAAATGGCATTGGGCATCGTCGGCAATAACTCTCAGTCCGAGGGCAGATGCCGTTGCATCGGCGGTAACCCCGAGGAGAGCACCGGTTTCAACAACCGCATCGATATTGCCGTCCACGCTCAATCGCACACCGGGACCGAAGCGCAACACATCACCGTCAAGCAAGTTCAACGTATTACCGGCATTGACGGTCAATTCGGTGGCACTCACGCTAAGCCCACCGGCATCGAGCAACTGCTCGCTTTCCAAGGTGTTATCCGGTTGGAGTACATACTCTCCGCCGACAACACTGATACCCGAGCCCGCAATGCCCGCAAGGTCGGCGAGCGTGTACACGCGCGCCGCTACAATCATCGTCATCGTCATTATCATGACGATCATCACTGTTATTCTCTTCATAGACTATAAAAATACAAAAATCGTCCGTCCGTGTCACGCATCTGAACGGTCATGCCGTAACACGACAGCGATGCAAATAAGTTGCAAAGTTACAAAAATCTCATCAATCTACGAAAAACCACATGTCTATACCTCTCGCAAATCCGCGTAACATCATCGCAAATCACTATTTCGACCGCAGGTCGAGGCATCTGTGTAACCCCGTTTGGAGCGCGTCAGCGCGTCAGCGCGACAAGCGAGGTTGTTGTGTCACACTATACTGTGTGGGTTTTGCAACACCCACATCACAGCCATAGGTAATCTCTCAACGTAAATCATTATAAATTGACACAGATCTGTAATTTCTGTAAACTTCTGTAGATTAGTTTAATTTGATGCAAATGCACGATTTTTGTTTTCTATAGTTAGAGATGTGATATGTGTTTTGATAAAAAAGGGCATATAACCTTTCGGCTATATGCCCCTCACGTTGTCAACCTATTCAGGTCTCAATCAGGTAAGCGCCCCCCCTATAGTGGGGTGTCAAAAATGGCATTTGAAACCGGCTGTTAGAAGTATGCAACCCTTACTGCCTGTATGTTCCAGCCCGAACATATGTCCGTAGCCGGCAGAGAGATCAATGTCAAATTTATTGCTCGCTTTAATTGCCAATCCTTCGGAAATAGCGAACCCGATTTGATGTGCTTGACCCCCATTATCTGCTTGTGTGTTGAAAATAAATCCGACCTTGCCCTCGGTGAATGGCGATACCTTGCTGTTATTGGAGTAAACACGACCGACTGCCAAGAGAGGCAGATAGCGAGTTTCTTCTTTACCGGTGCGTAAAGAAGATATAATGACCCCGAACTCGCCTCCGACATAGAAATGCTCGTTAAAGCGCTTACCCACATTCAACGATGCTAAGGGACGTCCGTCATCGCCTTCTGTTCCGACTTTGAAACCATAACCTAAATTAATCCCATAGTCTAAGCCGTGATGACCCTCTTGAGCAAATGATGTCAGTGACATCATAACAAATGAAATCAAAAAAAACAAAATTTTTCTCATAATTACATGATCAAATTAAAGATTAATACAAAATAAACTGTGTAGTAATTTATTATTCAATTGACGTACCCACGACCATTACACACGCGACACAAAGGACGGTGGTGACTGTGTCGTGACGTTGTGCGTCCACAAGTGCTGCAATATACATTACTCGAAGTTCCGGTATACTCGGGTGCATATGTGATTTGATCGGCACCCTTGCCACTACCGTCACACCCCGGGCATTGTCTTCTTGTTGAACTTGATGAACTGCCCGATGAATTGCCTGAAGAACCTGACGTAGGCGGTATATAGACGTTGCCACCACCACTTGAACTTCCGCTACTTGATGAAGACGCGTCTTGTTCCACATAACGCCCCGAGCCACCACAAGTGAAGCAACGTATGCCTCCGGTACTTCCACACGCTGCGCATGGATATATAGTAGGCCACCAATTGCCGTACATGTCGTAATATCCACCGCTGATGCCCCCTGTTCCGTTGCAGGCAGCACACCTTACTTTGCCATAACCGCCACAAGTCGAGCACGGACCGATGTACTTGGCATCAATCATCATGCCAAGTAACAATATTCCGATGACAATTATATACCTTCTCATAAGATTAAACGACATATAAAAGTCACTTCTTTTTCTCATTGACAGCGTTGTAAACAACTCCGCCAACTATAATAATGACAATGAGGATCCAGAACCATGGCTCTTCCCACCAATCTGTCTCTTTCGCTACACGATAGGCTGCATAGCCCACATACTTACTCGCTTGGAGCAAAACACCTAATGTAATCATTACTTAACCTGCTAAAGCGACAATAATTAAATTTACAAAGAAACCAATCCATGCCAGGGTGGCTGCCGACGATGCACTATCAGGGCGATTGTCTTTATAGACGAACCATAAAACCCAACCGACGATAGGAATGAGAAATGAAATCACGCTCAACACGACACCTAGTTTATCTTCCTGTGCCATAATAAATTAACTTTTTGGTCGGTGTGTGTCCCTTCACGTTGACCGGTGAAACTTAAGAGGAAAAAGAAAAGCGTGGAACATGCATCTGATAAACGCTATCTTTGTGAAATTGATGGCCCTGGGAAGCCCGATACAACACGATAGGTTATATGCCTAGCAAAGCCCACACTTAAGAGTGCGGAATAGCCGCATATGTCACCAATGGTTGTATCGTTGAAAATTGGGACACTTGCAAAACCCTGTGTGTTAAATTTTGTGTATTAGCTCAATTGGAGCAAAAATATGTACCTTTGCGTTATCAAAAACGCAGAGGATATGGAGAACGCCTATAAAAAGCTGTTGGGCTACATACTGCCCAGTGATCTTACAGAGTATTTTGACCTTGTTGATGTGACTGACGAGCGCAGAGGTGAGGAGATGATTCTGCACCTTTACCTTGACGAGAAGGAGATTCAGCCTGATGGTAGGGACGACCTTTGTCCTAATGGTTTCTATGCGGAGTCGTGCATCAACGATTTCCCCATAAGGGACTACCGCACGATACTTCATGTGCGTCGTCGACGTTGGAAAGACGCGGAAGGCAAGACCCACAGCAAGGACTGGCAGTTGGTTGCCCAGGGCACACGGCACTCGGTTGAGTTCGCCGCTTTTTTAAAAGAATTCCTTGGATACGTGCCCGATTACAGCTCGTTCGCTCCAGAGACCGTATCACATCAAGGGTGACGAGTTCGAGCGCGCCTACAAGGATTTCCTTAGCGGCTACAGGACTTGGGAGGAGCTTGCCCATGCCGAGCAGTGGCTCGTTTTCCCCGAGAACGTCGGTCCGCATGTGAGCATTGACGAGACGTCACTGTCACGTGGAGAGCTTTACACCATCGTGGCCAACAAGGCCGGCAAGGCCAAACGGGGCACGCTGATAGCCATAGTCAAGGGCACGAGAATAGAGGATGTAGTGGCGGCTCTCAATCGTATCGGCCCGGACAAACGCTCGCTGGTCAAAGAAGTGACCATGGACTTCTCCGACAGCATGAGCAGCATCGTTGAACAATGCTTCCCCGATGCCGAGAAAGTCATCGACCGCTTTCATGCGCAGAAGCTCGCCTATGAGGCGATGCAGGCCGTCAGAATGACCGAGAAGCGAAAGGCGGTCAAGGCTGAGAACAAGGCAAAGAAAGCGTTCAAGAAACGTCAGCAGACCAACATCAAACGCCGCAAGAAAGGCGATAAAGACTCGCGAGGTCGCAAGCCGGCACGCAAGAACGAGGCATACAAGCCAGAAAGGCTGTCAAACGGAGACACGGTTGTAGAACTGCTCACACGCTCACGCTACCTGCTTATGCAACCGGGATGCAACTGGACTGAATCGCAGAAAACACGTGCAAAGCTGCTGTTCGAGCTGTTCCCGGATATTGAACTGGCATACTCTTTGGCACACTCTCTGAGAATGAGATACAACAACAAGACTGACGACATCATCATTGCAGGGGAGAGCATCCGTGAATGGTGCCGCATGGCAAAAGAGTCCGGTATGGAAGACTTCGACTCCGTTGCCGACACCATCGAAGACCGTTTCTCAGATGTGCTGCACTACTTTAACAACAGAGCCACTAACGCCTTTGCGGAATCACTCAACGCAAAGCTCAAAAACTTCAGGGCGCAAGTCAGAGGCGTTGTGGACACCAAATTCTTCCTCTTCAGAGTCTCGCTCATCTTCGGATAAGACCATCCCAAACACAGGGTTTTGCAGGTGAGCCTGAAAATTTCCCAGGTTTTCAATTACCAAAGTTGAGCAATACGCCTTCTAATATGTAAAGACCGCATTTTGTCGCACCTCTTACAGCGCGCACAGTTTCGATCGCCACAAAATTAATCTTTTCTCATTGAATTTGCAAATTTGTCAACCCAATACCGGCATTTTTTAGAGTGTAAATGACGTAAAGAATATCGCCCCGTCGTGCGATGACGGCGTGTGACACACCCCACTTGTCGCGCTATCGCGCTCCAAATGGGGTTACACAGATGCCTTGACCTTCGGTCGCAATAATTTACGTGAGGTTTTACGCTGTTTTCCGTGAGATGTTACGCGGATTTACAGGAATTTACGAGATTTATAGAGCTGTATAGACGTGTGATTTTTCGTAGATTGACGAGAATTTTGTAACTTTGCAACTTAAAACCGCGATGACATGAACGATGACAACGATATTTTGAACCAAGCACAAGACGAGCAAAACGTGACAGAGGAGCACTCCGGCTATCAAATGCCGGTTGGAGACCGTGACAAGAAATTGCATCTGACAGGCATGTATGAGAATTGGTTTCTCGACTATGCTTCCTATGTTATATTAGAGCGCGCCGTGCCTCACATCGAAGACGGCTTCAAACCGGTGCAACGTCGCATCATGCATGCCATGAAGGAGGCCGATGACGGGCACTTCAACAAGGTCGCCAATCTCGTGGGACTCACGATGCAATATCACCCTCACGGTGACGCGTCGATCTACGGTGCGCTTGTCCAGTTGGGACAAAAGGAGTTACTGATTGACACACAAGGTAACTGGGGCAACATACTCACCGGCGACGGTGCTGCTGCCGGTCGTTACATCGAAGCACGCTTGAGCGAGTTCGCCCTGGAAACGGTGTTCAACGCCAAGGTGACCGATTGGGGGTTGTCCTACGATGGGCGTAAGCGCGAACCGCTCACCCTGCCGGCAAAATTTCCCCTGCTGTTGGCACAGGGTGCCGAGGGCATTGCCGTAGGCTTGTCGTGCAAAATATTACCGCACAACTTCAACGAGATACTTGATGCAGCCATTGCCTGCTTACGCGACGAGCCGTTCGCGTTAATTCCCGACTTCCCGACGGGCGGTTACATTGATGCCGGTCACTACAACGACGGTGAGCGCGGTGGCAGCGTGAGAGTGCGCACCAAGATAGAGAAATTGGACAACAAGACCCTCGTCATTCGCGACGTGCCTTACGGAAAGACGGTCGGGACGCTGATTGAGAGCATAGTCAAGGCTGCCGAACGCGGCAAAATCAAGATACGCAAGGTGGAGGACAACACGAGTACCACAGCCGAAGTCATAGTCCACTTGCAGAGTGGTGCCAGCAGCGACATCGCCATTGACGCGCTTTATGCCTTTACCGACTGCGAGATAAGCATCTCGCCCAACTGTTGTGTCATCAAGGACGAGAAGCCGCAGTTTCTCACGGTAAGCGACGTGCTGCGAGCGAGCGTAGAACGCACTCGCGACATCTTGCGCCAAGAATTGGAGATTCAGCGTCACGAGGCACAAGAACAACTCCACACGCTCACGTTGGAGAAAATCTTTATACAAGAACGCATATACAAGGACAAGCAATTCGAACAAGCCGCCGACATCGACACCGCTCTCGCCCACATCGACAAGCGATTGGAACCGTTCAAGCCGTCGTTCTATCGCGATGTCACACGCGATGACTTGTTGCATCTGCTCGAAATCAAGATGGGTCGCATACTCAAGTTCAATGCCGAGCGCACCGACACACAGATTGGAAATCTCGCCGAACGCATCGACCGCATCAACTACGACCTCGAACATCTGACCGAGTACACCATCAAGTGGTACGAGAACCTCAAGGCAAAGTACGGTGAGGCACACCCGCGTCGCACCATCATTCGCGACTTCGACACCATCGTAGCCGCCAAGGTTGCCGAGGCCAACGAGAAGTTGTACATCAACCGTACCGACGGTTTCATCGGCACCGGATTGAAGAAGGACGAGTTTGTGTGTAACTGCAGCGACATCGACGACATCATCATCTTCTATCGTGACGGACGTTACAAGGTGTTGCGTGTAGCCGACAAGATATACGTGGGCAAGAACGTGCTATACCTCGGTGTGTTCAAGAAGGGCGACAATCGCACCGTGTACAATGTTTTGTATCAGGACGGCAAGGGTGGAGCCGTGATGATGAAGCGTTTTTCTGTCACCGGAATTACGCGCGACAAGGAATACGACCTCACACAGGGCAAGCCGGGCAGTAAGGTGGTGTGGTTCACAGCCAATCCCAACGGTGAAGCCGAGGTGTTGCGCATCACGTTAAAGCCCAAGTTCCGCCTCAAGGTATTACAATTTGACATCGACCTTGCCAAACTTGCCATCAAGGGCAAACAGTCGCGTGGTAACCTCGTGACACGCAACGAGATACATCGCATCACGCTCAAGGAGCACGGTGTGAGCACGCTCGGCGACCGCGAGGTGTGGTTCGACCCCGATATTTTGCGCATCAACTACGAGAAGCACGGCAGGTCACTGGGCTTGTTCGGTGGTGACGACCGCATTATCGTCATCATGGAAAACGGCGATTTCTACACCACGTCGACCGACGCGTCCAACCACTACGATGAGGGCATCGCCCGTATTGAGAAATACGATGCCGGCAAGGTGTGGACTGCCGTGTTGTACGATGCTGACCAGGGTTACACTTACATCAAGCGGTTTACCCTCGATGACAACATTCGCAAGCAAAATCTGCTCGGTGGCAACCCCGACTCTCGCTTATTGGCACTGAGCGACAAGCCGCTACCACGGTTCCGCTTCACCTTTGCCGAGCCCGACACCGCACGCGGACCTCTTGACATTGATGCCGAGGAGTTTATTGCCGTCAAGGGCTTCAAGGCTAAAGGCAAGCGCGTGGCTAACTATACCATTGAAACCGTTGAGGAACTCGAGTCGCGCGACGTACCCGAACCCGATGACGAGCAAGTGCCGGCTGACGATGTTACCGACGAACACGTTACCGAGGACGGCGATATCAGCCAAGAGGAAGTGCGTGACAGCCTCACCGGGCAACAACGGTTTATCTTTGACGACTTCGATGATGAATAGGGTCGCGGTGCTCGGTGCAGTGATGCTCATGCCGGTGTTAGCGGCTATTGCTCAAGACACCACAGCAGTGATGCGTCCCACTCATCGCGTTATTGACGTGTCGGTGGGAACGGCAGCCGTACTCGACACTTACCTCTCCCCTATCACCTATGAGGGTATTGACCTGGGTCTACACCTCGATCACTACCAAGCGACCGGCTTCGCTCCCGAACGATGGGTACGTCGATTGGAAGCCGGCATCGACTATGCGCGAGTACACAATCCGGCACGCACCGGCAACATCATGCACGCGGTTGACATCACCGCCCGGTGGTCACTCGCTCGCCGATGGCACGTCAAGGCTACACAACTCGCTATCGGACCGATGACCGACCTCGCTATCGGGGCAGTGTATAACCCTGCCGGAAGCAACAATGTGGTTAGCGCGAAAGCGAGGTGGAGCATTGGTGCCACTGCGAGTGCATCGTGGCACACGCTCTTGTGTCACCGTCCGCTCACCCTCCATGGGGCACTATCCTTACCGATGTTGGGAGTGTGGTTTGCGCCCGACGGATACGAGAGTTATTACGAGATTTATTTGGGCAATCGCCGACACCTCGCCCACATGGCATGGTGGGGAAACCGCTTCGACATGAACGCCTGTTTGGCAGCCGATTGGCAACTGGGCGGCACGACACTCCGGCTGATTTATCGCAACCGATATGAGCGTTCGACGGCACGTGGCTTGAAAAGCCGTTGTTGGAGTAACACCGTGGGCATAGGCATCGGTGGCGACTTTGTCACCCTGTCTCCCCGTCGACCCTTGTCACGATATGCCCGAACCGTACACGCAACCAGGTAATCATGAAACGTGCAACACTATACTTGGCTCTATTGCTCGTCATGCTCATCTCTTGCGAGAAATCGGGGGGCAAGAACGACCCTCGCGGCAATTTCGAGGCGTTGTGGACTATAGTGGACTGCAACTATTGTTTCTTCGATTACAAGCAAGTCGATTGGTCAGCCACCCACGACTACTATGCCGGTCGCGTTCACGACGACATGACCGACCAAGAGTTATTCGACCTGTGCGGTGAGATGCTCGGCACGCTGCGCGACGGTCACGTCAATCTCATCGCTCCGCACGACGTTTCGCGTTATCGGATATGGGAACAACGTCCCGTCAACTACGATGCACGCGTTGTCGATGAGTACTATCTGAACTTCGATTATCGCCGTGCGACAGGCATCAAATATCAGGTATTACCGTCCAATATCGGTTACATGTACTATGGCGACTTCTCGGTCACTATCGGTGAGGGCAATTTAGACTACGTGTTATCATACCTCGCGTCGACCGACGGGCTTGTGATAGATGTAAGGAGTAACGGCGGCGGGTTGTTGACCAATGTTGAGACTTTGGTTGCCCGGTTTATTGACGGGCGCATTCACGCGGGTGCAATCAGCCACAAGACAGGCAACGGTCACAACGATTTTTCGACACCTTACGACTACTATATCAACCCTGCCGAGGGACACATTCATTACCTCAAACCGGTTGTCGTGCTCGCCAATCGCGGTTCATATAGCGCGACTAACAATTTTGTTGCCGTCATGAAGTCGTTACAACAAGTCACTGTCGTTGGCGACACCACCGGCGGAGGCTGCGGCTTGCCCTTCACGAGCGAGATGCCCAACGGTTGGCGAGTGCGACTGTCTTCAGCCCCCATCACCGGTCCCGACGGAAAACTCAGCGAGTGGGGCGTGGCACCCGATGTCGTCGTGACAATGACACCTGCCGACGCGGCAACCGGCATTGACCCCTTGCTCGACACGGCAATCAAGTTGCTACAAGATTAACGGTTATCGCGTGCCGGCACACTGTTGTCACGGCACACAATATTCGGTTGCGGTTTCGCGGCATCACCCGAATAAATTTGCGCTGCAAAATTAGATTTAGTATCTTTGCAGCGCAAATAATTATGAGTAATCAGTGTGGTGGCTTGTCGCTGGCGATGAAGTAACATCGCTTGAGGAAAGTCCGGGCAACACAGAGCATCACATTTCCTAACGGGAAACTGCGGGCGATCGCAGGGTTCAAGGTGACAGAGAACGACCGCCGGCGCTGTCACGCGTGACATCGGTCGGCAAGGGTGAAAAGGTGGGGTAAGAGCCCACCGGGCATGATGGTGACATCATGTGCCGCACCACCTGTGAGTTGCAAGGTCAAGTATACCGGCATTCAAGGGCTGCTCGTCCATTGTCGGGGGGTAGACCGCTGTTTGGCGACAAACTATCGGCACAGCAATGTGTCGGACAGATAAATGACAAGCACCCACGGCACCCGGCTTGCAGACTGTTGTATGTGGAGCCACCGTGGGCACATAACCCGGCTTATAGCCACACTGCCTTTATCACAGTGTCCGCAGTGGCACTGTATCAAGGGTGTGTCCTATAAATTTCGATTTATAGAACCCGCCTTAAAAACACTCGGTGGCACGACCTGCGTCGCGCCACCGAATTTTTTACATCATGTTCCGCAGCCTGTCACCATGCTGCCCACATGATAAGGATTAATCTTCTTCATCGGCAATGGGAACAGCGAAGTAACCCGGACGACCGGTGGGATATATGCCGGTGATGAACATCACCTTGTTGTTGTCGGAACTGCGCATGATTTGATTGTAAATATTTTCCACATCGTCGCGACTGTTGACCGACACGTTGTTAATCTCGGTGATAATGAAACCGTCCTTGACACCGGCCGACTTGAATTTGCCGTTTTTCACGCCCACCACTTTCACACCGGCACTGATGCCGAGGTCGCGTTTTTCCGATGCCGTAAGTTCGGCGAAGGCGCAACCGAGGCTCATCACGTCACTGCTCTTGGTAACCTTGGTGGTGCCTTGATTGTTCTTGAGTGTCACCGTCGTTGTCTTGAGTTTATTGTCACGATAATACTGCAACTCGGCCTTATCGCCCGGACGCAACTTGTTCATTTGCTCCTGCATCTCGCCGCTATTCTTCACGCCGGCACCGTTCAACTTGACTATCACGTCGCCGGCTTCGAGACCGGCTTCCTTTGCCGCGCTGCGGTCGTTAACCTCGGCAACATAAAGTCCCTCGGCAGTCGCAGTGATATTCTTTTCCTGTGCCAACTCGGCATCTAATTCTTTGTACTGTATGCCGAGCACCGCACGCTGCACCGTACCGTACTGCTTGAGGTCGGTAACAACTTTCTTGACCGTTGAACTCGGCACTGCAAACGAGCAACCGCTGTAGTTGCCTGTTTGCGAATAAATCATGGTGTTAATACCGATTAACTCGCCGGCGGTATTAACAAGTGCACCGCCACTATTACCCGGATTGACGGCGGCATCATGTTGTATGAATGCCTTGATGCCGTTACTGCTCTCGCTCAAGCCACGAGCCTTGGCACTGATAATGCCGGCGGTAACGGTGCTGTTGAAGCCGAATGGGTTGCCCACAGCGAGAACCCACTCGCCCACCTTGACAACCTCGCTGTTGCCGAACGACAGCGGGTGCAAGTCCTTGGCGTTGATCTTGAGCAGCGCAATATCGGTCTTCTCATCGGTACCGACAAGGGTCGCGTTGAACGTGCGATTATCATTGAGTGTCACCTCAATTTTCTCGGCACCGTCAATCACGTGATTGTTGGTAACGATGTAACCGTCGGTGCTGATTACCACACCACTGCCCATACCCTTGGACTCCTGCTTGGGCTGTTGTTGCTGTTGACGGCGACGTTGTTGCCCGCCGAAGCCGGGACCGAAGAAGAACTCAAACGGATCCCAATCATCGCCACTGTAATACTGTTGTTGAACAGTGGCGAGGTTTTTGATACTCACCACACTATTGATAGTATTCTCAGCCACAACCGTGAGGTCGACGCTGCCGGCAGGTGTCAACGCCGCACTCGTATAACGTCCGCCCTGTGCCGGGTCGTTGCCGAGGAAAGTGTCAGCAGTCGTGGTGTCACTGCTATGCAATGCCGACGACGCCACGAGCGTCGTAGCCGAACCGGCTATTGAGGCGGCAAGGAGCAGTATGCCGAATTTGGTGTTATTGTTCATAATCGTTATTTGTTAAAATTAAAAATTCAATTCGTTAAAATTAACTATTCAAAATCCGTGCCAAAATTACGACAAAAGAAAATAAATGCAATAGTTATATAGTAAAATTTAAGATACATTAATAACGCGACAACGAGTTTTTAACTTGTTTAACGCTGCAACAGCTGACACAACATCTCACGGCAACGAATTCAAGTGGCGCAACTTGACGGCGACCACATTTGAGTGCCAAGTGACATAAATCACGAGCAAACTTGTCACACTCGGATAATTTATTGAACGATGGCACGTTTATTGTATAGACACATTTATATAACGTGTCTATAATCAAGTAACATGGTTTATCAACAATATTAATAAATAATACTTTGAAACTATGGACCACATGTTTAAAACCTTAACGATTTTAATCTTTATGGCATTGTTTCCGTTTTTCAATTCCGACGCCGGCAAGCAGCGAGAGGTTGACTTCAACTTTCCGCAAGACGTCAGTCGTGATGCGCTCAGCGACTTGAACAAGGCGTTCAAGAGCAACGACGGTCGCGCTGTTGCCGATGCTTTGGTGCGATATAGCATTGCACAAAGCAGCATCTCGCCCGACAACATGGGCGACATCATCACCCACATCGAGCAAGCCATCAAGCGCGAGTCACGTCCCGAGTATCGCGCGATGTTGCGCCTGCTTGAGGCTCGCGTCTTCAAAGCGTACTACGACATGCACGGCACGTGGGATCGCAACGAACTCGTTGACGACGAGGAGACGGTCAAGCCCTCACCGGCAGCCACCGACTACAGCGAGTGGAGTCCCGCACAGTTTACCGACCGCATAAACTCACTGTTGTGCGATGCCTTGAGCGAGCCCGACGCGCTTAATGCCGTTCCCATCACCGAGCTGGGGTCACTCGTCACTGCCGACAGCGAACTCAGTTACGAGGTCATACCCACGGTATTGACGTTTGTGTGCAGCGATGTGAAAAGTCACACTAACGCTGCCGACATCAGAGCGCTAGCCGACGACCTGTGGAATCGTTACACGAGTGACAACCCCAAGGCACACATCTATTATCTTGTCGAACAGACCACTGAGGACAACGATAGAATTTACAACACCTACAAGGACCACGAGTGGAGCGGTTTAGCCCTCAAAGATCGCAGCGGTCGCGACTACTACGATGTTTTGAGAGAGTACGTCGCCCGTTATCCGGGTTCCATATTCACGCCCGAGATACGCAACAACATCACTCGCATCGAGGAACGCAACATGCGCGTGAGTTACACCGCGCATCTCACCTCTCACGACACGTTCACCGCCTCGGTGCGACTGCAGAATTTAAATCGCGGTATCGCACGTCTATACAGGATACCCGACGACGTGTTGCCCGGTCAGACGGGCTACTACGACGACGTGCCCGTCAATAAGTTGCAACTTGTAGCCGAGCGCGAGGTCACCGCCACGGGCACCATACCGTTTGACAGCGACAACATCAACATTGACTTCGGCAAGTTGCCCTACGGTCGTTATATCATCATTCCCGCCTACGAGGCGAGCGGCAAAGAGCAGACATTGGTGAACGGACGCAGCGGCAATATCACTCGAGTGTTTGACCTCAACACGTTCACCGTCATTACCTCCGAGACCACGCGCCGCATCGTCGTGGTCGATGCCACTACCGGTGCTCCCGTATCGGGCGCGACCGTCACCCAAGCGGGTCAAAATTCCACATTCAAGGCGGTCACCGATGCCGATGGTGTAGTAGTCGTTGATGACGGCACTTACTCGTACAAATCAATGCAATATAGCGTTGTCAAGGGTGACGATCGCTATATGCCCACTCGCACACTATCATCGTCATTCGACAACGGCACGCGCTATCAAAGAGCCGAATTATACACCGACCTCGGTATTTATCGTCCGGGCGAGACCGTTCACTTGGCGGGCATCTGCTACCGTGGCGACGGCATTGACAACACGGTCGAGGCAGATCGCACCCTCACGGTAAAACTGGTTGATGCCGCTTACAACAAGGTGAGCGAGCAACAAGTCACTACCGACGAATACGGTCGCTTCACCGCCGACTTCGACTTGCCCGGCGACCGCATGAACGGCACTTGGCATTTCTCCATAGCCGGCAAAGGGGTCTCCCTCGGCAGTAAAAACATTGAGGTGAGCGAATACAAGACACCGACGTTCGAAATCGAGTGGACTGACGTGCGTCGCAGTTATGTGAACCACCAACCGGTCAAATTGGGCGGACGTGCCACAACCTATAGCGGCATGCCCATTGCCGACACCGCGGTTGAGATTAAAGTGCGTCGCAGCGAGTGGTCGTGGTGGTGGCACTATAGCAGTCGTGATGAGGGCATTGAGGTGGTAACCGACACTGTGATGACCGATGCCGACGGAAACTTCACGCTCACCGTGCCTGCCGACAAGTTCCCCGACAACGCGTCGTGGCGCAAATACCTGTGGTCACTCTATCGCTATAGCGCGATAGCCGACATCACCACAGCCACCGGCGAGACTCACGAGGCGATTACAGCCTTTATCATCGGCACCCGTCGCGGCATCGAATTCAGTTCGCGCGACATCGAGCATCGCAACACCGCGACACTCAAGTTGCCGCTGGTGTACAACACCACGAGCGAGACCGAGACTTGGGTGCCTTGCACGTGGGAAGTGGAGAATGCCGACAAAGAGACCGTACTCAACGGCACGCTCAACACCAACGATCCCACCATCGACCTCACCTCGCTACCGAGCGGAGAATATCGCATCAAGGTGCACATTCTCGGTGCCGGTAACGACGAAGACGACGTTGATGCCGTCGCCACGGTGCTGCTCTACCGCCTTGACGACAAGAAAGCGGCAAAGCCCCACACCACGATGTGGGTGCCCAAGAAAGAGCGCAGCGTTGATGAGAAAACCAATGAGGGCACCTTCGTCATTGCCACCTCCAATGACGAGTCGCACATCTATATGGTGGTTGCCGACCGCACTCACGTGCTGCAAAGCAAGTGGTTACACTACAAGCCGGGTATGCACACCGTCAAGGTGCAAATCCCGCGCAAGACCGACGAGTATATCAACGTCCACCTCGTGAGTTGCAGCAACGATGATGTCGACACCGAAAATTTCACAATGTTCTCGGCTTCCAATGTCGAGGAACTCAACGTTGCCGTTGCCGGTTTCCGCAACAAGTTGGTGCCCGGTGAGACCGAACGATGGACCTTCACTATCACCGGCAAGCATGGGGCGCGGCGCACCGGTGCCATGATGCTCGAGATGTTCGACAAGGCATTGAACTCGCTCAGTCCCAACCGTTGGGGCATTAACCGTCCTACCTATCACTTTGACCCGGTTAACTTCAGCACATGGAGTCTGACAGGCTCCAACTATGTCAACCGCTCGTGGACAGACAACATGCTTGATGAGGCAGACGAAATCGATCTCCCCCACTTTTTCATGTATAACCAGGGTCTGTTCGGCGTGATGGGCTATTATGCCGAACATGACATGAGAATGGCTGCACTTGGAGGTGCTGTATCTGAAGAGAGGATGTTGAGAAAGTTTAACATGGATTCCATGATGATGGAAGATTCGGCAATGTTGGAAGATGCGGGTGAGTATGAGGAGGCAGCAGGGGTTGACACCGAAACCGCCGAGGCACTTGACGCTGTGCAGATGCGCACGGCTGATGTGAAGACAGCCTTGTGGTTGCCGTCGCTCACGAGCGATAGCGACGGCAATGTGACTGTCGAGTTCGAAGCACCGCAATTCAACACGACGTGGATTGTGCAAGCCGTCGCTTGGGACAAGACAATGTACTGTGATGACATCGACTTCGAGGTGCTCACCCAAAAGCCCATCATGGTCAAGGCTAACCCACCGCGCTTCGTGCGCCACGGCGATGAAATCACGCTTGCAGCCGCCGTGCAGAACGCGACCGACGACACTGCCGAATACACCGCTGTACTCGAACTGTTCGATCCGCGCACCGAGGCTGTCCTTGCCACTCGCACCGTTAAAGGTTCGCTCAACGCTCGCGGCAGCGATGCCGTGACTATCGACTGGCATGTTCCCGATGGCGAACTCGCATTCGTGGGACTGCGCGTCAAGGCGGTGAACGGCAACTTCGGCGACGGCGAACAAGTGATGATACCCGTGCTCGAGTCCTCCCAACCGGTAATCGAAACGACCCCGTTCTACATTGAGGCCGGCGAGGGACACACGTCAATCGACCTCCCCTCGTTCCCTGCCGGTGCACGCGTGACGCTCGAGTATTGTGACAATCCCGTGTGGTACTGCGTCACCGCCTTACCCACCATCTTCGACGGCGACTATGTCAGCGCGAGTGCGTTGGCACACAACTTGTTTGCCCTCGAGTTGGCTCAAGGCATCGCCGTGATGCAACCCGACATCAAACAGGCGATTGACTACTGGAAAGAGAACGAGCAAGACTCCATGTTGGTGTCGATGCTCGCGCGCAACAGCGACTTGAAGATAGGCACATTGCTCGCTTCGCCGTGGTTGAGAGAGTCCGATCGACAGACACTGCGCATGAGTCGCTTGAACGAGTTGTTCGACACCGACAAGATGACAGCCGAGCGCGAGCGCATCATCAGCCGTTTGGCAAGTTTGCAAAACAGCGACGGCGGTTTCTCATGGATCGACTATCCCAATCGCGAGTCGAGCCTGTGGACGACCGGATTGGTACTCGAGTTGATGGGCGAGTTGTCACACCTGCAGTGCTTGAATGCCGACAGCCGCTTTGCCGATATGCTCAAGCGCGCCGTTGCCTACTACGACAATGAGAACATCAACTTGCTCAACAAGATGATCAAGGATTACGGCAAGAAGAAAGTTGACTACAGCAGTTGGAGCGACTATGTGTACGTGCGCCAAATGTACGGTGACATAGCACTGCCCAAAGCCAACCGCGACCTAATCAAGAAGGCACTCAAGGCGATGAGTAAGGAGTGGCGCGAGGGACTCACCCACGGTGAAAAAGCGTTCTATGCCTTAACACTCAGCCGCGGCGGATACGGCAAGGAAGCATCGCGCATCGTTGAGAGTCTGCGCCAATTTGCCATTCACAAGCCCAACTTGGGCATGTATTGGGACAACATCAACCGCGGTTGGCGTTATCACGACAAGGTGGCAGTCACATCACGCATCTTGCAAGCCTTCAACGAGATTGAGCCTCGACAAGACGAGATTGATGAGATGCGCAAGTGGATGTTGCTGATGAAGCAGACCAACGATTGGGGTTCGTGCAGCCTTGCTGCCGATGCCGTCTACACCCTGCTGTCGACCGGCAGTAAATGGCTTGAACGCGCACCGCTTCCACGCGTCACTGTGGCGGGCGAGACGTTGCAGTTTGACAAGGTCGACGAGTGGTTGGGCTACGCCCGTCGCAGCATTGACGCTTCGACAACCGGCACCCTCGAGATTGACCGCAACGCCTCAGGTCCCGCTTGGGGCTCGGTATACGTGCAATATGTCGCACCAATGACCGCTATCGAGGCTAACCGAATTGAGGATTTGAGCATAGTCAAGCAACTCGCCGTGTACCGGAGCGACGGTAGCGTCGTGGCATTGCACGGTGCGCTCCACGTGGGCGACAAGGTGCAAGTGCGCCTCACCGTCAAGAATGCGCGCGACCTCGACTATGTCACCGTTGTCGACGAGCGCGGTGCCTGCTTCGAGCCGGTCGACCAAACCAGCGGTTACCGTTATGCCGACCGCATAGGTTACTACCACGAGACCAAGGACGAGTGTACACGATTGTTCTTTGACAAACTGTATAAAGGCACTCACGTGGTGACCTACGACCTGTATGTGATGGCTCCCGGCAAGTTCAGCATGGGCGTCGCCACCATACAGAGCCAGTATGCCCCGCAGGAAACCGCTCACAGTGCCGGCGAACTTGTCACAGTAGAGTGAGTATTCCCGCCTATAACATCAGGTCTCCACGGCACCGGGCAAACACCGCGTCGTGGAGACCTGATGATTTTTGGGGGATAGTGATGTAATATTATGCCCTATTTTACGTTAAAAAAATGGGTTAACAGGAATTTTATTCTCTAAATAACTCAACTCCTGACATTAAACTTCACGTTCATGATTCATGAACATGACTAATTGATAAAGATGAAAAAGATTTTCGGCTTTTTATCAGTCGTGTTGGTTGCCTGCACGTTGAGTGCGTGCGGTGGCAGCGACGATCCCGACAGCAAACACAATGTAAGGGATTTTGATGTAGTGTGCCTGACCCACGCCACCGACATAGCGACCGGTGAGGTGGAGGCTGTGGCGACACGGTATCAAGCGTTTCGCATCGACTTCACCGACAACATCGGCACGTTCCAACTGTTGCACGGTGTGAACCGTGCCGGTGCCACATCACTCCTGTGCGAGAACGTCCCCCTCACCAAGTCGGAGGGAGGCAACGAGTACACTGTCAACGTGAACACGACCACCAGCAACTATGTTACCAACCTCAAGAGTGACATCAGTTTCACCGACTATACGGTCAAGTTTGATTATATCTTGTCGGGCACGTGGCATGTCATCGCGGTGATGCCCTCGCTCACCTATCTCACGAGTCAAACCCAAGTTGACGACTACTCGCCCACCGGTGTTGTTTACAATCTCTATATCAACCCCGAGACCAAGTTAGCATCGGTGAGGTTTTCCAATATTCAACTGGCAAGCGACCAACGCGGTTGGCAACACATTCTCACCACCGAAGCGACTCCGGCTAACGTCGATTTCACTACCACCGGTTTCAGGCTCACGGGTACCAACCTCAACACCGAGGCTTATCGTGTCGGCTCGACCGTGGACGATGCCAACAAGGTCACGTCACTCATCATCAAGGCTATTGATATCAATGTCAATATCGTTGATGACACCATGACACTCACCGCTACCCTCAACAGCGGAGATCGCGACTATAACATCACGTCAAGTGCCTCAATAAAATAAGGCACCTCACCCGATGCGCACGGCATACGACGAGGCAACGACAGTCGAGCAGTTGCACCACCCCGACACGGCTCGCGCGGCGTTCAGCAGAGTTATTGAACACTACAGTTCACAACTCTACTGGCACATTCGTCGTCTTGTCATCAATCATGACGATGCCAACGACGTGTTGCAAAACACCTTCATCAAGGCGTGGACTAACATCGACAGTTTTCGCGGTGATGCCCAACTGATGACATGGCTATACAAGATAGCCACCAACGAGTCGCTCACCTTGCTCAACCGCAACCGCGTGCGCATGGGCATCAGCCTCGACGAGGAGGGCAATGAGACCCTCGTTGCCGACCTCGAGAGCGACCGGTGGTTCAACGGTGACGAGGTGCAACTGCGGTTGCAGCAAGCGATTGCCACCCTACCCGAGAAGCAGCGCGTAGTGTTCAACATGCGCTACTATGACGAGATGAAATACGAGCAAATGAGTGAGATATTGGGCACGTCGGTAGGCGCGCTCAAGGCATCTTATCATCATGCCGTGAAGAAGATTGAAGCATTTTTTGAGCAAGCTGATTAAACCAAATGCGATTGCGATAGTCAAAACAAGTGAAATGGAACAAGAAAAATCACAAATATTGAGTAAGGCAGGCAAGGAGCCGGGGTTCGCGGTGCCTGAGGGATACTTCGAGACACTGACAGCGACAATCATGGAGCGGTTACCCGATGTTGAAATTACCGATATTGAAGCGAAGCCCACCCTGTGGCTGCGAGTGCGACCGTACGTTTACTTGGCGGCTATGTTCGCCGGCGTGTGGTGCATGATGACATTGTTCAATCACTTGAATAGCCCGATGAGTAACATGCAGCGCGTTGCAGAGATTGCCGGAGGCATAGCCGACGAGCACAACGCCGACGAATTCATGCTCAGTTGCGGGCTTGACGCCTACGACATCCTCACCTACGAGGACAGCGTGTACGGCTACTTGATTGACAGCATCGCCGGTAATTGAAAACATCAACACAATTTAGCACCTATGACTACACGCATTGTCACCATCATCGTTGCTGCGATCGCACTATGTGCAAGTGCTCAACAATCGGGCGAGCGTTCCAAGTGGACTGCCGATATGCTCGATGCCAAGCACAAACTCATCATCGAACAGGTAGGACTCACTCCGAGTCAACAAGAACAATTCATGCCCTTGTACGAGGCGATGGAGCATGAGATTTTCCAAAACAATTTCGAGGCGCGTGTCGCAGCCCAAACCGTAGGCAAACGAGGAAACAACGCCTCCGATGCCGAGTGCTTCGAGGCTGCCAAGGCAATCTCGGACGCTAAAGTCAAGGAGGGCGAAATCGAGTCGCGCTACTTCGAGAAATTTTCACAAGTACTCAACAAGCGACAGATGTTCTTGCTCAAGCAAGCCGAGATGACATTCACACGCACCATGCTACGCGGACGCAAGCAGTGAACACGTCGGGTGAATATTTTAAAACCGAAAAAAATGCGGGCAATGCTTGTCAATTAGAAAAAAAGTTGTACCTTTGCACCGCATTTGCAACTTGTCCTGTGGTGTAACGGTAGCACACCGGATTCTGGTTCCGTTTGCGTGGGTTCGAATCCTACCAGGACAACACCGGAGTGACCATGCGACAGCGAGGTCACTTTTTTATAAAACACTTTTTTATTCAAATTTAAACTATTATCTAACATGGCAGTAAAAATCAGATTGCAACGCCACGGTCACAAGGACTACGCGTTCTATCCCATTGTCATCGCCGATAGCAGGGCACCACGAGATGGTAGATTTATTGAAAGGATTGGTTCTTATAACCCCAACACTAATCCTGCTACAATAAGTTTAAATTTCGATCGTGCTCTTTATTGGCTCAACGTCGGTGCCATTCCTACCGACACCGTGCGTAACATTCTCAGCCGCGAGGGCGTGCTCTTGATGAAACACCTCCAGGGCGGTGTTAAAAAGGGTGCTTTTGACGAGGCAGAGGCTCAACGTCGCTTTGACTTGTGGAAGGCGGAGCGTAATGCCAAGCTCGATGCTATACGCAACAAGGAGCGCGAGGGCAAGAAGGCGGCTGCAAAGCAAGCTCTTGACGAGGAAGTGAAGAAGAATGCAGCCAAGGCCGAGGAACTTGCGCGCAAGCGCGCCGAGAAGGCTGCAGCCGAGGCTGCCAAAGCTGCCGAAGCGGCTGCCGCCGAGGAGGGCACCCGTGTCGCAGCTCCAGGCGGAAAGGCAGCCGAGCGCCAGCGCCTCCAGCCAGATGTCGCTCACGGAAATCATCATAATGACCGCGAACAGCATGCAGGGGTACGTCAGCCCCGCCACGGTGTCCAGCGCGCCGTTCCCGCTCACCCTGCGCCGCAGAATGCCCGAGAGCATCGCCAGATAGACAGCGCCGACAAAGCAGGCGCAGTATGCCGCCAGCCCCGCGTTCAGCAGCGTCAGCGCAGCTTGTGCGATCAGATACAGGATCATCACATACAGCGAGCAGAACATATTCAGTTTTTCCATCTGCATGCTGTATTCGTAGGCGCAGAGGCAGCCTGCCAGCGCAAAGAACAGCAGCCTGCTCACCGGGGAAAGGAAGACGCATCCCAGCATGATGATAATCAGCAGCGCTGCAGAAATTACTCTTTTCTTCACCTTTTCACCTCTGAATATGTATAGGTCTATTATACCTGCCTGTCCTTTTTAGTCAAGTGCAAAGTTCAGCCGCTCTCCTCCACCGTCAGGGCGATCACCCTGCCCTGCAGGAGATGCTCTCTGCCGAACTGCTCCATGGTCATGGTAGAGTCTTCTTTTTCATCCGTCACATTGAAAAAGCGAAACTGCCCCTCCCCGCAACGGATGTAGGAAATAAAATGCGGGATGTTTTCCTCACGGTACCGGAAGATGCCCGCCGCGCTTTTTGCCGCAGCAGCCAGCGCCTTCTCTCTGCCAAAGACTTCTTTGATACCCGGGATGTACCTGCTCAGATACTGCCGCATCACCCGCATATGCGTCGGGCCGGGCACGTTGAGCACGTGCATCTCTTCCATCTCCTGCCGTACATCGTCCCAGGCTGCTTCCTGCCCGAGAAAACGCCTGAGATTATACGCCGCGATCCAGCCGCAGCTGTTGAGATCCGCCCGCATGGTCCTGTAGCGGTATTCATGAAAACAATCCTGATCTATAATATATCCGTCTGCCGAAAACCCTTCCGACAGCGCTTTCTTCTCTTCCTGCATCGATGCCTCCGCGGACAGAGCTGTTATGGAAAACGCTCTGATGAAAAATCACAAACAGTAATTTTATCACATCTTTCTCATTCAGGCAAGTTTGCCTCTCCAAACTTTTCCGGCAATCAGAAATAATCAGGAAAGCGCTCCTTGATGGCGGCGGCGTCTATCCGGTAGCGTTCCAGATGCTTTTCCAGCAGCGCTTTCGCTTTCCTCCCGTTCTGTTCTCTGACGGCTTCGAGGATCGCCTCATGGTCCTGCACGATTTTCAGTTCCGGCACGGAATACAGCGCCATGTTCCGCACCCTGTCAAAATGGATGGCCATATTCTGCATCAGGCCGTAGACCTCCATTTTCCTGGCAATTTCGTAAAAAGCCCTGTGAAAGTCATCGTCCAGCTGCATCAGCTTCCCGCTCATGCCGTTTGCCAGGCAGAAGTTCTGCAGCTTGAGATTATCCTCAAAGCTGCGGAGATCCTCCTCGCTTCTCTTCTCGCACACAAGGCTGATCACAGCCGTCTCCACGGCGCTGCGCAGAAAGCGGGCTTCCTCTATCAGCTCCTCATTCAGAGGCGTCACCAGGCTCTTCTTCTGCGGGACGATTTCAATCACCTTGACCTTGGCCAGTTCGATCAGCGCCTCGCGTACCGGCGTTCTGGAAATATGCAGAATCTCCGCCAGCTCATTTTCACTGATCTGGCTGCCGGGCGCCAGCTCCAGATTGACAAGGTTTTCCTTAATGATTCTCAGGGCATAGTCCCGGCCGGTTTCTCTGGGGGTTCTTTCTGTAATTTTCATGGTCGTCTCCCTCCGTTCAATGCATTATACACCTTGACGGGTTATCTTGTCTACTAGCATACAAGAAATTTCTTCTTTTTGTTGAAAATGCCGGTCTTCCAAAAAACGCTTGCATTCGCCTGTTTTCAAGGGTAATATGATATATAAGCTCTCAATTATGATGCTTCGGAGGCAACTATGAGCAAAAAATTTATGGGTAAGAATTTCCTTCTGGAGACAGACACTGCAAAGCATCTGTTTCATGACTATGCGCAGCCCCTCCCCCTGGTAGATTATCACTGTCATATCCCGCCGAAAGACGTTTATGAGGACGTCCGCTTTGATAACCTGGCCGAGGTATGGCTCGGCGGCCGCGGCAGCGACGGCACACTCTTCGGCGATCACTACAAATGGCGCCTGATGCGCTCCAACGGCGTTGCGGAGGAGTACATCACCGGCGATGCCGACGGGAAAGAAAGAATTCAGAAGTTTGCGGAAGCGCTTGAAATGGCGCCGGGCAACCCGATGGTCCACTGGTCAAATCTGGAGCTGCAGCGCTTTTTTGACATTCACGAACCGCTCACCGCAGAAAATGCCGGCCGGATCTATGACGTCTGCACCGAAAAGCTCCGCACGGACCCTGACATGACGGTGCGCGGGCTCATCCGCAAATCCCATGTTGCCTTTATCGGCACAACGGACGATCCCACCGACACCCTGGAGTGGCATAAAAAAATTGCCGACGACCCGGCAATTGATTTTCAGGTCTGCCCCTCCTTCCGCCCGGACAGGGCCATTGACATCCGGAAGCCCGGCTTCAAAGCCTATATTGAAAAGCTGGAGCAGGTCACCGGCAGGGAAATCACCTGCGCGAAATGCGTCTGCGCCGCGCTGACGGAGCGGCTGGAATACTTTGCCTCTCTCGGCTGCCGTGCCAGCGACCACGGGCTGGATTATGTGCCGTACCGGGAAGGCACCATGGAGCAGGCCGGCGCCGCCTTCCGGAAGGCGATGGCAGGAGAGATGCTCACCGTGGAAGAAGCGGAAGTCTATCAGACGGCTATTCTTCTCCATCTCGGCCGGGAATATCACCGGCTCGGCATTGCCATGCAGCTGCACTATTCCTGCCGCCGCAACAACAACGAGCGGCAGTTCCGTGCCCTCGGCGCTGACACCGGCTTTGACATGATCGCCCAGAACAGCTGCGGCGGAAATATCGCCGCCCTGCTCTCTGCCCTTGACCTCACCGGCGAATGCCCGAAAACCATCCTCTATTCCCTGAACCCTGCCGACAACGAGCAGCTTGACAGTCTCCTCGGCTGCTTCCAGACGGACGAGATCCCCGGCAAGATCCAGCACGGTTCCGGCTGGTGGTTTAACGACACCAGATCCGGCATGGAGGCTCAGCTGACCTCTCTGGCCAATCTCAGCCTGCTCGGCAACTTCATCGGCATGCTGACAGACTCCCGTTCTTTCCTCTCCTATCCGAGGCATGAATACTTCCGCAGGATCTTCTGCAATCTTCTCGGCAGCTGGGTTGAAAACGGAGAATATCCGAACAACGAAACCGCTTTGAAAAAAATCGTCGAAGGCGTCTGCTATCAAAACGCCGCCCGCTATTTCAGACTGTAATTTTGGGAGGTCATCCTGATGAAACTTTCTCTCTCTGCTTTAAAAGAAAAAACCTTCTGGCAGGATGCGGATATCGCCGTTCCTGCCTATGACGTCTCTGCCATGGCGGAGCGCACAAAAGCCTCTCCCGCATGGGTTCACTTCGGAGCGGGCAACATTTTCCGCGGCTATATCGCAAAGCTCCAGAACAACCTGCTGAACAGCGGCCTTGCCGAAAAGGGCATCGTCGCCGTTGACAGTTCCGACGGCTATCAGCTGGAAAAGGTTTACAAACCCTTTGACAATCTCACCATGCTGGTCTCGCTTTACGCCGACGGCTCCTCTAAAAAGGAAGTCATCGCCAGCATTGCCGAGGCCGTGCATGCCGACTGGAACAAGCCGGACCAGCTCGCCCGCCTGAAGGAAATTTTTACCTCTCCCTCTCTCCAGCTCTGCTCCTTCACCATCACGGAAAAGGGCTATGCCATCCGCTCTTCTGACGGCGCTTTCCTCCCCGCTGTCGCTGCCGACCTTGAAAACGGCCCCTCCTCTCTGAAAAATGTCATGGCCAAGGTGACGGCTCTGCTGCTGGAGCGCTATAACGCCGGCGGCTTCCCCATGGCGGTTGTCAGCATGGACAACTGCAGCCACAACGGGGAAAAGCTGAAAGCCTCCATCCTCACCATTGCCGGAGAATGGGAAAAGAAGGGGTTCGTCCCGGCAGACTTCGTTGCCTGGCTGGATGACGAAACAAAGGTCAGCTTCCCCTGGAGCATGAT
Organism: uncultured Porphyromonadaceae bacterium; assembly: GCA_937901905.1. Taxonomy (GTDB): domain Bacteria; phylum Bacteroidota; class Bacteroidia; order Bacteroidales; family Muribaculaceae; genus Sodaliphilus. The sequence goes on from CALDIF010000022.1 coordinate 50,769, forward strand.
CGACAAGATCACGCCCCGTCCGAATGCGGACATTGCTGCCGAGCTTGAGAAGCTCGGTGTGGAAGACATGCAGATCATCCCGCGCGAAAAGGGTGCCCCGGTCGCCCCCTTCGTCAACTGCGAATCTTCGGAATATCTTGTGATAGAAGACCGTTTCCCGAACGGCCGCCCCGCCCTTGAAAAAGCCGGCGTTTATATGACTGACAGAGATACCGTCAACAAAACCGAGCGCATGAAGGTGACAACCTGCCTCAATCCGCTGCATACGGCGCTGGCCGTGAACGGCTGCATGCTCGGCTATAACCGCATCTATAAGGAAATGCAGGATGACGATCTCCGGAAGCTCGTTGAAAGAATCGGCTCCGTGGAGGGCATGCCCGTTGTCACGAACCCCGGCATTCTGGATCCGCGTGACTTCCTGCAGGAAGTGCTGACGCAGCGTCTCCCGAACCCGTATATTCCCGACACACCGCAGCGCATCGCCTGCGATACCAGCCAGAAGATTCCCGTCCGTTTCGGCGAAACGATCAAATCCTACCTGGCATCCGACACGCTGGATCTCTCCACGCTGGAGGCGATCCCCTACGTGCTCGCCTCCTGGCTGCGCTATCTGCTGGCAGTTGACGATCAGCTCCGGCCTATGCAGCCGGCGGACGATCCGCGCCTTGCAGAGCTGCAGGAGAAGCTCTCCGGCATCACCGTCGGAGACCCGGCTTCCTGCGAAGGCCGCCTCGGCACTGTGCTCTCTGATGCCACTCTCTTCGGCACAGACCTGACGGCCACTCCGCTTGCAGCCAGGGTGGAGGCTATCTTCTCCCGCCTGCTCGCCGGCCCCGGCGCCGTGCGCGAAACTTTGCACAGCGTTGTGTCATAACTTCTCATTAATCTCAGAAAGTAAAATCACCGGCTGTTGATTCAGCCGGTGATTTTTTCTCTCTGTCCTCCTCACGGATATACTCCCAGTGATATCCTCCCGAAACAGTCTGGCGGCCGCTGCAGGCCTTATGGATACCCGCGAACCCGGTGGTTTTCTCCGCCGCGCTTTGGGAAGGGTATTCTTCTCCCGTCTCCACGCATCGGACCGGTTTTGCCCTTTTGTCCGCTTCCGTAAACCTTCTCCCTTCCGGCGTCTGCAGATACTCTCTCATCTGCCGGGAAACCCGTTCTCTTGCTTTCGGGTTGCGGCGGAAATAGTCTCTGGTTCTTTCCCTGTCTGCAAGGCTGTACGCCACATTCCCGTCGAAAAACAGTTTCATGGAAGATCTGTACCGTTCCTTCGCCTCCTCACTGAAGTGTGCGCCGGTTCTGCTCCCGCCGGTCACGCGGTTATAGCCTTTTTCAGGGTTCATACTGTCATAATAGTCAATAAACCATATTCTCTCATTCCGGGTTTCTCCTCCTTTAATTGATTTACAAAACAAAAAAAGCCGGAGTCATATTCTTTCCGGCAGGTCAGCGCTTTGCTGCACCTCCGGTTTGAATATTGACTCCGGCATATAGTATCTCAATGGCTCACCGCCACGGATCAGGGCTCAGTAATCAAATGCTCTATTCCTTTTTTCTTTGTTCCGGTTCAACGAGCTGTAAAAGCACATCGTCCAGGGATATGATGACATTTCCCTTTCGGCTGTCTTTGATATCCAGCATGATCTTTCCTTCTTCTATCAGCACATCGAAAACGCGGGGCTTGATCTCTTTCCGGCTGCGTATATCCCGAATCATAATTCTTTCCATCTCCTGTCTCCCTGTTGCAAGTGAAGTAAATTTCCAATATTTCGCAAATTTGCGTAATTACACGGTAAAAAAGAAGGCAGCCCACACCTGTCCTTCGGCAGGCTGCCCGTATATAAAGGATTCACAGCAAGCGTATTAATAAGAAGCCGCTCTTTTTGCTTCCATCTCCCAGTACTGATGAATGTCCATCATCAGGCCAAGCTCCCTGAGGTGGATCTCCACCGCTGTGGGTGAAGTGCCGTAGACCTCGCTCAGAGCGGCACAGACTCTGTCGCGTGAATGCTGGCATTCCCAATCACGGTCGTCATAGGCCAGAATCCCGTCTGAGAAATACTCGTTTTTGATCAGCTCCGTTGCCAGGGGCACAAAAGTTTGCCGCGGCATGGCAACAAAAGCCGCAAAAGCATTCGCCTGATGCTCCCTGTTTTGCTCCGGCGTCAGATTTCTGCTGTACGGGCGTTCACCGAAGATTGCTTCTCTGCGGCAGCACACAAGGCCGGAGCCCGTCTGCCGCGCCGCGAAGAGGCTGACCTGACGCTGGCTTCTCCGGTACACTTCCGGATGCATGGCAAAATGCCCGCCCTCGTGCAGCGCCGTAAACAAGGCAAAACCTTTATATTTTGAAGACACCGTCGAATTGTCGATGATAATCGTGCCGGCAGGAACGGAGATCGTTCTGGTGCACTGCCCTTCTCTGTCAAAAACGCGGATCATCTCGTCATTGAAAACCGTGGCGCCTGCGACAGGCCGTTCGTCTTTGGCATAATAGATATCCTGGTAATCCAGCGTGGCGCCGAGATAGCTCTCCAGAAAATGCTCCGCACTGATCTGCCCCGGCTCCTTCAGCAGAGAAGGTTTATAATCTCCCGCCAGAGCCTCGGCATATGCCCATATATCTTCATTGCGGATAATGGGCGTGCGGGTCTTGTCCCGCAGGCGGCAGTGAAAAGGAATCACTTTGCCATTCCTCTTTTCTTTTCCTCCATGCGGCGGATAAACTCTCTCCAGTCTTCCGCTTCCACAATGCCGGCATTGGACAGGCGCAGCGCATGCCTCGCCATGTCCCCTATATCCGTGTACATAAAAGTATCGTCGATATCCGAGGGCACCTCCCCCGTCTCCCGTGCGGCAAGGTCGTACATCCGGTTTTTGTCCGCCTCCGGCAGGCCCAGATAGGCGCAGTACTCCTCTATCTTCACGCTGTCAAACGGCCTGCGCCGTCCGTTTTCGATATCGCTGAGCAGCGTGAGAGACATCCCCAGATGCTCGGAGACATCCTTCAGCGTCAACTCCCGCGGGTCGGCAAGGCGCCTCGTTTTGATGAACTTTCCAAAGCGCATGTTCTGTTCTTTCATACTCATGCCCTCTCTGAAACTTTTCTCAGCACGCTGACACTCCTGAGATACTCCTCCTCCGAGATGGCGTGATGCTCATAGATGATGCGCAGCATCTCCAGCTCCTTCTCCAGCAGCTCTTCTCTGCTTCCTATCCTTCTGTCTGTCAGCTTGGCAGCTTCTATAATGCCCATGGCCTTTCAACCTCCGCGCAGCATCAGGCAATATCCTCCAGCTTGACGACTTTCACGGCAACACCCTGAATTTCAAAAGCCGTGCCGCCTTTTACGTCAACGCGCTGCACCGGCATGTCATCATTCTCCGGCACCAGATCCACATAGCCTTCTTCAAAGTTCGGATAATACCGCTTCAGCGTGGCTTCTTCTCCGCCCACCAGCGCAACGATGACCTGCCCTCTGTCAGCCGTCGGCTGCTGCCTGCAGACGACATAGTCACCCGGCTCTATGCCGATGTTGATCATCGATGTGCCGTCGGCTTCCAGAATATAATAATTCCCGCTGCCAAGCCCCTTCATCGGCAGGGAGACATATTCTTTGATATCCTGCACGGCAAGCTTCGTATATCCGCAAGACACTGTGCCGACCACCGGCAGCCCCGGCTGCTGCTGCCGCACTTCCTCAGCCGCGGATATATAACCGCGGCCTCCGCGGCTGACCAGCACGCCTTCTTCCTCCAGCCGCTGCAGATAGCGCCCGACAGCGGAACGGGATACGCCCGTCTGCCTTTCGATTTCTCTCACAGTAGGGATCTCCCCGTGATGCTGCATATAATCCGCCAGGAATGCCGACACACGGGCAAACCCTTCGGCACTGTTCATTCTCATGAGATTCTCCTTTTGTGCTTTAAGGACTAAGTCCCTTAACCGGCAAAAAGAAATATACCACATTTGCATCTTCCTGTCAACAGAAAATTTTCAACTTTTTTCTCAAGGCAACGGAATCATGACCTGTATCTTTTCTGTATAAAAAATGCTTTACCGCAGAGAAAAGGCATAGTATAATGATTATTCATTCAGTTAATGCAGCAAATCTCCCTGAAAGGAGCCCCTTATGACGGAATTACAGCAGAAAACGGCGGCGAAAAAGTTTTCTGAACAGTGGAAAGATAAAGGCTATGAAAAGGGCCAGAGCCAGCTCTTCTGGACGACGCTTTTGACGGAAGTTTTCGGTGTTCAGGATGTTGCGTCCTTCATCGAATATGAAGATCAGGTTCATCTGGACCATACTTCTTTCATCGACGGATATATCCCCTCCACCAAAGTGATGATTGAGCAGAAGAGCCTCGGCAAAAATCTCAACGAGGCGATCAAACAGTCTGACGGCTCGCGCCTGACGCCCTTCCAGCAGGCAAAGCGCTATATTACCGAGCTGCCGCTCTCCCGCCACCCTCGCTGGGTCATCACCTGCAATTTTGCGGAATTCTATGTTTATGATATGGAGAACCCGCGGGGCGAACCGGAAAAGATTCTTCTCAGGGACCTTGAAAAAGAGTATTACCGTCTTTCCTTTCTGGTAGATACCGGCAGCGTTCATCTCCGGCGTGAAATGGAGATTTCCATCAAAGCCGGTGAAGTCGTCGGCCTGATGTACGATGCTTTCCTCAAACAGTATAAGAATCAGGAAAGTGAAGAGACCCTGAAAAGCCTGAACAAGCTCTGTGTGCGGCTGGTGTTCTGCCTGTATGCGGAAGACGCAGGCATTTTCGGCAAACACATGATGTTCCATGATTACCTTGCGCAGTTCTCCACCCGCGACATGCGCAAAGGCTTACTTGCACTTTTCAAAGTCCTCAACCAGAAGCCGGAAGACCGTGATGAATTCCTTGCAGACGATGACCCGCTCCTCGCCGCCTTCCCTTACGTCAACGGCGGGCTGTTTGCCGATGAGGATATCTCTGTTCCGCCCTTCACGGAGGATATCCGCGAGCTGCTGCTGGTGAAGGCCAGTGCGGATTTTGACTGGTCGGATATCTCCCCCACCATTTTCGGCGCAGTTTTTGAGAGCACCCTGAACCCGGAAACCAGACGGTCCGGCGGCATGCATTACACCAGCATAGAAAACATCCACAAAGTCATTGATCCGCTCTTCCTCGATGATCTCAAAAAAGAACTGGCAGAAATCAGGGAAGATGCCGTCATCAGAAGCCGCAAAGCAAAACTTCTCGCCTATCAGGACAAGCTTGCCTCTCTGGAATTTCTGGATCCGGCTGCAGGCAGCGGGAATTTCCTCACAGAGTCATATCTTTGCCTTCGCCGTCTGGAGA